>JACPZD010000028.1 GCA_016195665.1 Gammaproteobacteria bacterium
CAGGACAACGCTCAGAGTCCGGTTGAACCGAGTCAGGCGATGAGCTTCAGCCTCTACGGCATCACCACCTTCGACGTTCAATACTGGAACGGCTCTGCCTGGGCGGCTATTCCCGGGGGCACGGTCACCGGTAACAACAAAGTCTGGCGGCAATTCACCTTTGCAAGCATCAGCACCGGCAAAATCCGGGTGCTTGTCAACAACTCAGCGTCCAAGGACTGGAGCCGCATCGTGGAGGTGGAGGCGTATTAGCCCCTGACTCTTGTAGTCGTGACGCAGCAGCCTTGTTGCTTGCGCCAAGAATCCGAGTTGACCCCCCGTTTTCACGGACACCCAGATAAGGGGATAATGCCCCGAGGAGAAGTTCGATGCAGACGCTTATTCAGGCACTGGGGGCGGTTGAAAGCCGAGCACTTCGTTGCTGCCTGACAAGAGAGCGCTTCGATTACACGGAGTGGCGTAAGGTAAGTCCAGGCTCTCAGATAGGGGTATTGAGACGTTGAGCAAAGAGGCGTCCCGATATGCCAAATTGCTAGGCAACTGACCCCCCATGAATACTCTCGCAATGCCTGCAAAAGCGAAGACATTAGCACTTCTCTAGACGAGACAAAACACCGCTACTGGATTTATGAATGCAAAGAAACTGATATACAGAAGCCACGCCATCAAGCAAATGTTTGAACGTAACATTGGAGAGGCAGACGTAAAAGCCGTTATTGACCTGGGTGAAGTGATCCAGGACTATCCTGATGACGTTCCCTACCCAAGCCGCTTGATACTTGGCTGGTGCAGAGGACGGCCGATTCACGTGGTCGCCGCTTACGACAACCAGGAAAGAACAGACATCGTGATCACCGTCTATGAGCCCGATCACTCACTGTGGGAAGACGGATTCAAAAAGAGGAAACCGACATGAAATGCCTTATCTGCAATCTGGGAGAAACCCGCGAAGGATTTGCCACCGTTACACTTGAACGGGGGCAAGCCACTCTGGTATTCAAGCACGTGCCCGCCCAAGTCTGTACAAACTGCGGGGAAGAATACATCGATGATGCCGTCGTCAGGCACTTGTTTGAACACGCCGAGGAAGCGCTGGAAGCAGGTGTCGAATTGGACGTCAGACAATACAAAGCAGCCTGAGCCACCAACTAACCGCTATGCACTATCCGCTACGCCCTTTAAACTAACCACTATGCGCTATTAACTAATCGCTACCCGCTATCTGCTACCCAAGGAGATCCACCATGACAGCAACATCAGTGAAAAATGAAGCCAAACGACTGGTTGAAAACCTTCCGGATACCGCGAGTTGGGATGACCTGATGTATGAGGTCTACGTCAGGCAAAAGATCGAAGATGGAATCAAGGCCGCAGATGAAGACCGGGTGCTGACCCATGAGGAGGTGCGCAAGCGCTTCGGCACGCAATGAAGCTCGTCTGGACCGAGCCTGCAGTAGAAGCCTTGCAGGCAGTCCACGATTATATTGCCCTGGACCACCCCTTCTACGCGGTCCGTTTTGTCGACCGCATGACGAGATCTGCTGAGCGACTGATCATCCATCCTGAAATCGGCAGGCAAGTGCCCGAAGCCGGGCTGGAAGATATTCGCGAGATCATCTTTCAGCGTTACCGGATTATCTACCGACTGCGCCCTCACCTGATCCAAATCCTGACAGTCGTACACGGCGCGCGAAACCTTGCCGGATCGGAACCAAAACCTTGGGAGGTTGGATGAAACTATTGAGGTGGCAATATAATGTTGAACGTCTATGGACTGCCACGGCGTCACTGCCGCCTCGCAGTACTAACCCCTATTCGCTATGCCCTTAAACTACACGCTAATCACTACCCCCTATCCGCTATGAGCATCATTGAAGTCAACCACGTCACCAAGGAATTCAAGCTCGGGCAGTTGCACAGCCTGAAAACCACCGCCCTCAACCAGTGGCGGCGGCTCACCGGCCAGCCGGTAGAAGAGCGCGCTCCGTTCAAGGCGCTGGACGACGTCAGTTTCAGCATCGAAGCAGGCGAAGTCGTCGGCATCATCGGCCACAACGGTTCCGGCAAAAGCACGATGCTTAAACTGCTCGCCAACACTCGAAACAGACGTCAGACAGTATAAAGCAGCCTGAGCCACCGACTAATCGCTATGCCCTATCCGCTACGCCCTTTAAACTATCCCCTACTCGCTAACGCCTAATGACTAACTACCACTCGCCAATCTCATCGCCGCACGAAGAGGATGCTTTTGCTCCCATCCTCGATTTCGTTCGCCAAGCGCGCGGCCAGGCCTTGGCGGCCGTCAACCGCGAACTGGTAGCGCTTTACTGGCGGATTGGCGAATACCTCAGCCACAAGATTGCAGCGGACGGCTGGGGGCAAGGTACGATCAAGCGCTTGGCCGACTGGCTGGTGATCCATGAACCCGTTATCAGGGGATACTCCCCGCAAAATCTTTGGCGGATGCGCCAGTTCCACGAGACCTACCGAGAAGACGCAATTCTCTCACCAGTGGTGAGAGAATTGTCCTGGACCCACAACCTGGTTATTTTGTCCAAGTGCAGATCGCAGGAGGAACGGGGCTTCTATCTTCGCCTCGCGGTACAGGAGCGGTGGACCAAACGCGAACTGGAGCGGCAACTTGATGGCGGCCTGTTCGAGCGCACCCTGATCGCCAAACCAAAACTCTCACCGGCGTTGAGAGAAATCCACCCCGGTGCCGAATCTGCCTTCAAGGACGGCTATCTTATAGACTTTCTTAGCCTGCCCCATGTCCACAGCGAACACGACCTGCAGAAAGGCCTGCTTGCCAACCTCAAACAGTTCCTGCTCGAACTGGGGCGAGAATTCTGCTTCGTGGATGAGGAATACCTTATCCAGGTAGGCGCCAAGGATTTTTTCATCGACCTTCTGCTCTACCATCGCGGCCTTCAAGCCCTCGTGGCTTTCGAACTCAGGATCGACGATTTCAAACCCGCCTACCTGGGGCAACTGGAGTTCTATCTCGAGGCCCTCGACCGCGACCACAAGAAACCCCACGAAGCGGCCAGCATTGGTGTGCTACTGTGCAAGAGTCGCGACCATGATGTAGTGGAATACGCCCTTTCGCGCAGCCTCTCACCAACACTTGTGGCAGAATATGTGACCAAACTGCCAGACAAGCATATGCTGCAAACGAAGCTGGATGAATTTTACGAACTGGCACAATACCAAGCCCGCCAGGAGCGCGAGCCATGAAATTCCGTCACTACCCCCTAACCCCTATCCGCTATGAGCATCATTGAAGTCAACCACGTCACCAAGGAATTCAAGCTCGGGCAGTTGCACAGCCTGAAAACCACCGCACTCAACCAGTGGCGGCGACTCACCGGCCAGCCGGTGGAAGAGCGCAAGCCATTCAAGGCCCTGGATGACGTCACTTTCTCCGTCGAGCAAGGCGAGGTGTTGGGCATCATCGGTCACAACGGCGCCGGCAAGAGCACGATGCTCAAGTTGCTCGCCAACATTTCAAAACCCTCCAGCGGCAGCATCACCGTCAAAGGCAAGATCGCCCCATTGATTGAGGTAGGAGCCGGCCTGGTTGGCGACCTCACCGGCCGCGAAAACATCTATCTCAACGGCGCCATCCTCGGCATGCCGAAGAAGGAAATCGACCGCAAGTTCGACGACATCGTCGCCTTCGCCGAACTGGAAGAATTCATAGATACCCCGATCAAGCGTTACTCATCAGGCATGCAAGTGCGGTTGGGATTTTCCGTCGCCACCAGCGTGGAGTCGGATATTCTGATCGTAGACGAGGTGCTGGCTGTGGGTGATCTGGCGTTTCAGCGGAAGTGTTTCGACCGGATCGAAGATTTGATTAATAGGCAGGAGAAAACCGTATTATTGGTAAGTCACAATATCAGGCAAGTCGAACGCCTCTGTAGCAGAGTCATTATGTTGGATCATGGTCACACAGTGGCCGACGGTGATCCAACCGAAGTAAGTAATCTCTTCTTCGATTACAGCAACCAGAAAATCAAGTCAGACGCTTCAAATACTAGTGGTGGAAAGTTCAGAACGTCAGATGAGCTAACCTTTAAGGGCATGGATTTTTACGATGAGCACGGCCAATCTGCGGATCGGATTAATTTCCTCTCGCCCTTCCACATATGTATTCAATTTACAATTAACAAACCTCTTGAGCGTATTTGTTTCCTCATCGGCGCACACACCACCGATTTCGTATATCTCACCGCCAATAATAATGTCGAGGACCCGCGTGATTTCGAGACGGGCGATCATGCTGTCGAATTGCATTTCGAGTCCATGACGCTGTTGCCAGGCATCTACTCAATGCGTGCATGGATAGGAACCCCGGAAGGCCGTGAATCGTTTTATGGGGAAAATCTTTTCTCCTTCCAGGTTTTTTCGCATGATCACTTCATCACCCGCCAACAGGAAATGGGGTTATTCCACTTAAATGCCACATGGAATTTTGGAGAAAATAGAATGCTGTCTTCCAAAATGGCTAGCCCGCAACCGATTGATGAATAACAAAGAAGTGATTATTTGGAATTTAATATAATGGCAGATCCTTTCAAAATAGCATACAAATATTACCGTTCTGCATTTAACAAATGGGAATTTCACAAACGAAAAAATGAAGCCCATAGAAAATTAAAACTATGGCAGCGTCCCTATAAATTGCACCTAGGTTGCGGGGAAATCAGATTCAATGGCTGGATCAACATAGATCTAAATAAGGATCTAACAGATACCGATATTATCTGGGACTTGGCCTGGGGAATTCCTGTGGAGGACTCTTCCTGTGGGTTGATTTTTACTGAACACATGTTGGAACACATAAGCGTCAACGCTGGGCTTTCGTTCCTGCGCGAGTGCCATCGCGCACTTCAACCAGGAGGGGTAGTAAGAATCGCAATGCCATCCCTCGACGTACTCATTGAAAAGGCCTATCTAGGCAATTGGCGGGAACAGGATTGGTTAACTTGGCCAGCCTATCAGTTCATTAAAACGCGTGCCGAAATGATGAATATTTTTTTCAGGTGGTGGGGGCATCAATGGATATACGATCGAGAGGAGCTGCATAGGCGGTTGCGAGAAGCTGGTTTTACCGACATACGCGACGTTGAATGGGGCAAGAGCGAAGTGCCTGATATGCAAAATCGCGAAACCCGCCCCGACTCATTGCTGATATGCGAGGCGCGAAAATGATACCCCATGCTGACCGACAACTCATCAAACTAGGACAATCTAAGGTAATTAATGCCCCCGAAAAATAAATTGGCAATTTGGGAAGGCGGTGGCCACGCCCTAATCGTGGCCGATACTATACGGCTTCGGGGGGGGTATGAAATTGTTGGCTTTCTCGATGATGTTAATCCGGCTCTCTATGGTGCGGAATTTTGCGAAGCTGAAATTCTTGCGGGCTCTCAAAAGTTAGCTGAGCTTAAACATAATGTGGTTGACGACAAGACTATCCACTTCCGCGAATGCAAAACCGCACTGTGACCAGAAAACCTCCTATCGTCGTGTTCGGTGCTGGAGGCCATGCCCTAGTAGTGGCCGATATCCTTGGCCAAATGGATCAGTACCGTATCATCGGATTTCTGGACGATGTGAATCACGAACGCCACGGTGCGAAATTCGCCGGAGCCTCAATCCTTGGCGGTTCCAACGAACTGGCGGCCTTGCGCGCCGACGGTGTGACTCACGCCATCGTGGCAATCGGTCATTGTGCAACGCGCACTCGAATAGCTGAAATGCTTGTCAACACAGGTTTTGAGCTGGTCAGCGCAATACACCCGCGAGCCTATATTGCCGGCAACGTGGAAATCGGCCCAGGCTGCGTAGTGGCAGCCCAGGCCGCGATTAATCCGGGTAGCAAGTTAGGCACCAACGTCATCGTCAACACCGGGGCCACAGTAGACCATGAATGCGAAATTGGCGCAGCTGCCCACATTGGCCCGGGTGTACATTTAGCCGGTAGAGTACAGGTGGGAGAACGCGCTTGGATAGGCATTGGTTGCTGCGTGAGCGATCGTGTCCGCATAGGCTCAGATGCCTTCATTGGAGCTGGGGCTGCCGTGGTGCGGGATATTCCAGCAAGTATGCTGGCCTATGGAGTACCAGCCCGTGTTATCGGGAAAGTGAACGAATGAACAATACTAGACCCCTCGCCATTCTCGGTGCCGCCCCGACGTTCCCCGAACCCCTATATGTAGGGCGTCCCAACATCGGCGACCGAGAACGTTTGATGGCACGACTCAACGACATGCTCGACCGCCGCTGGCTTACCAACAACGGACCCTACGTGCAGGAACTAGAACGTGAACTGGAAAAGATGCTGGGCGTGAAGCACTGCATCGCCATGTGCAACGCGACAGTAGCTCTGGAAATTGTCATTCGTGCGTTGGAGTTGAAGGGCGAGGTGATCGCCCCTTCTTTTACCTTCATTGCCACCGCCCATGCCCTGCAATGGCAGGAAATCACCCCTGTGTTCTGCGACGTTGGCCCGGCGACCCATAATCTTGATCCACGACGTGTGGAAGAACTCATCACACCCCGTACTACGGGCATCATCGGTGTACACGTCTGGGGCCGTCCTTGTGACATTCCGGCACTCGCCGAGATCGCGCAGCGACGCCGACTCAAGCTGCTATTCGACGCCGCCCATGCCTTCGGCTGTACCACCGGTGGGCGCCACCTCGGCAATTTCGGCGACGCTGAAGTGTTCAGTTTTCATGCCACCAAGTTTTTCAACGCCTTCGAGGGTGGAGCGGTCACCACCAACGATGACGCGCTGGCAGCGAAAATCCGCTTGATGAAGAATTTTGGATTCAGTGGTTACGACAATGTCATCTATATCGGCACCAACGGAAAGATGAGTGAAGCATCGGCTGCTATGGCTCTCACGTCCCTTGAGAGCATGGACAGTTTCATCGCCACCAACCAGGCCAACCACGAAACTTACACTGCATCCTTTGCGGACTTTCATGGACTTAAGCTGATAGGGTATGATAACAGTGAACAAAACAACTACCAATACGTCGTGGTGGAGGTAGACGAGTCCCAGACCGGCCTTAACCGTGATGAACTGATCAAAGTTCTGCATGCAGAAAATGTCATCGCCCGACGTTATTTCTATCCAGGTTGCCATCGCATGGAACCCTACCGCTCATTTTTCCCCCATGCCGGTCTGTTACTACCCCACACGGAAGCCTTAGCCGACCGGGTACTAGTACTTCCCACCGGTACCGCTGTAAATTCCAAGGATATCGGCACCATCGGCGATATTCTGTACTCCGCCGTCGCCAATGCGCCCGCAGTACGTACCTACGCCGAACAGAGCGGTAAATAATGGCAGCCCCTGTCGTAAGCGTCTGCATTCCCACATTCAATGGCGCGGCATTTTTGGATGATTGCCTACGCAGCGTTCGCAGTCAAAGCTTCAGTGATTTCGAAATCGTTATCGTCGATGACAACTCAACAGATGAGACTGTTGCAATTGCAGCACAGCACGCCGCTGACGACCCTCGTATTCAAATTTTTGAATACAAAACACATTCTGGGCTTGGCGGTGCCGGAAACTACAACCGCTGCATCCAACATTCACACGGAGAATGGATTAAGTATGTTTTTCAAGATGACCTGCTGGCGCTCAGGTGTCTTGAACGCATGTTGGAAGCCACAAGTGCAGAAAGTCGCTTCGTGGCTTGCTGGAAAGACTTCCTTTTCTCGCCGGAGACGCCCCACCAAGTACGGGACGAATACCTGGCCATGCCTGACCTCAAATCGGTGTTCGGTGAACATCATCGAGTCGACGCTACAACCTTTTGTCATGCGGTACTGGCACGCTGGCAGAAGAACTTCGTAGGTGAGCCAACTTCAATGCTGATACATAGGGATTGTTTCGAGCGGTATGGCCAGTTCAATCCTGATATTGCGACATTCGCTGATATGGAATGCTGGATTCGTATTGGTAGCCATGAAGGTTTAACCATCGTACCGGAGGTACTTGCAACCTTCCGCATCCACAAAGCATCCATGAGCGGGATCATCCGCCATACACGCCTGTACCGGGCAGAACTAGAGAGAGTGTTACTGTGCAACAACCTTGCTTTTTCTAATCAATATGCCTCTCTCCGGGCGCATGCCGCAAGAGTCAACCCGCCAATTGACCCTATTCAAAAACTAGTGCAAATAGCCCAAGATGTGCGGTGGCTTGCCATCCATGCCCAGAACAGCCAAAACGATTTCACGCTCCTTACGGAGTGGGAGAACTTCTCCCGGCACTATCCCCACATAACTCAGTTGCTGCCACGAACAAAAGAGGCAGATCCGAGCCTGCTTACTCGCATAAAAAAATATATTGCTAGACAGATTGGTCCCTCTTAGGTATTTGTCATGGCTGCCATATCTCAGTCCAGTGCTGTAGCGTGTTCGTAAGGATCAATAATGCCAATCGTCAGCATCTGCATACCCACATATAACGGCGCCCGATATCTGGAGTCCTGTTTGGACAGCGTGTTGAGCCAGACCTACAAAGATATTGAGATTCTTTTGGTCGATGATGGATCAACCGATGCCACTTTTGAAATCCTTGAGCGTTACGCGGCCAGCGATCAACGAATCCGATTGGCCCGAAACGAGCAGAATCGTGGGCTGGTAGATAACTGGAACCATTGCATTGAACTAGCCCACGGCGAGTGGATCAAGTTCGTCTTTCAGGACGACCTGATCGCGCCCGGCTGTTTAGAACGGCTGGTTGCCGCATCAGCGCAGGACGTTTTTTTTGTTGCATGCAAACGCAATTACTTATTCGATGAGGACACCACCAAAGATGTCCGACAGTTTTATTTTGATAATCAGCGTTTGATTGATAACATTTTTTCGGAGTCTGGCAGGATTTCCGCACAAGACTATTGTCAATTGGCGCTTGCTCGGATAGGGATGAATTTCGTAGGCGAGCCTACCAGCGTCATGTTGAGAAAAAGTGTTTTTGACCAATATGGATTATTTAATCCTCATTTAATCATGTCCTGCGACTTGGAGTATTGGACACGGGTTGCCATCCATACCGGCTTAGTCTATGTGGCGGAAAAACTGGCGACTTTTCGAGTGCATAAAGGGGCAACGAGCGAAACAAACCGGGCTCATCGTCAATATCGAATGGAAGTATTGGATGCGCTTATCATTCTGCATGATATTGTATATGCGTCGAACTATGCACCGCTACGAGAGGCTGCCAACAGCCGGCAGCCTCCAATCAATCTATTACAAAAGCTCGCCGAGGAGGCGCGTGGTGCAAAATGGCTGGCAGTCGCCGCTGCAAACAGAGCGGATAATCCAGATAGTACCCTGATAGAAGAATGGAATCAGGTGGCGCAAGATTACCCGCGCCTTGCAAAGCTTTCGGGTGGCGCCTCCTCACACCGGGGTAGTAAACTACTGAGTGCCTGGCGGGATCGGCTGTCCAGATTTTTGTAACGATACAAAAAACAATAACCGATTGCTCGCCATGCCCCCATTAAAATACATTTACTGGAAAGTCTCTGCCCTCATTACCGAGCAAGTAGATTTGCTTAAATTCTTATTTAAGACTTAGGCCGCTGTTATTTTCGAAAACTTTTATGGCGGACATTAAGCTCATTTGCTTCTACCTTCCTCAGTTCCACCCTACTCCCGAAAATGACGCATGGTGGGGGAAGGGCTTTACGGAATGGCGGAATGTTACGAAGGCTAAACCATTGTTCCCCGGCCATTACCAGCCGCATATTCCGGCCGACCTGGGTTTTTACGATTTGCGGCTACCCGAGGTGCGGGAGGCGCAGGCGGAGGTGGCGCGGGAATACGGCATCCACGGTTTTTGCTACTACCACTACTGGTTCAACGGCCGGTGCATTCTAGAGCGTCCTTTCAATGAGGTATTGGCCTCCGGCAAACCCGATTTTCCCTTCTGCCTGTGCTGGGCGAACGAGAACTGGACCAGGGTTTGGGATGGGGGCGAGAAGAATGTTCTGCTCGAGCAGAAGTACAACCATGAGGACGATCTTGCCCATATTGAGAGTCTGATGCCCGCTTTCCGCGACGAGCGCTATATACGGATCGATGGCAAGCCGCTATTTCTGGTCTATCGGACTGAGCTTATGCCTGATCCGGCGCGGACGGCCGAGATTTGGCGCGAGGCGGCAAAGCGGGCCGGCGTTGGGGATCTTTATCTTGCCAGAGTGGAGAGTTTCGACAATGCCACTGATCCGCGCGGTATCGGGTTTGACGCCGCGGTAGAGTTTGCCCCGGACGGCAACTACTATGGCGAGAAGAAGTTTCATGGCAAGTTTTATGAGTGGCTGGCAAGAAGAGGGTTGCTGAGTAAGGGGTACATCGAAAACAATGTGGGCAATTATCGGGGGCTCGCAGCCCTCCATCGTCAAAGGCCTGATCCAACCTTTACCCGATTTCACTGCGTCACACCGTCGTGGGACAACAGCCCACGTAGGAAGCAGGGCGCCTGGATTTACGATGGATCGACGCCGGAGATCTATGGAGATTGGCTAAAAACTGCGCTCCGAAGAACGCTAAAAAAACACAAAGGCGATGAAAGGGTAGTCTTTATCAACGCCTGGAACGAGTGGGCGGAGGGCAATCACCTGGAGCCTGACCTTAAGTGGGGGCGCGCCTATCTGGAGGCGACCGATATAGCGAAAAAGGCGGCAATATCCGGCGAGGGTGAGAACAGTCACAGTCCCATTCCAAAAGGCATCGGGAGCCCTTCTACTCCGGTTGCTAAACGGCTGTATTGGAAGACCGCTGCATTCGCCAGCAAGCAAGTGGAGCTGGCAAAAGCCCTATTTAAAAAATAGCGATATCGGCTGAGCCACAACAGGATTAATTGATGCTTTCTTCAAGAGTACACGCCTTCGGCTGGCTTTTTGCCCTGCTCCTGCTGCCAAATTTAGCGTCGGCTGCGGAGACTGCGGAGACTGCGGCAAGGTTGTGGCGGGTCACGGAATTGGAATTTGCCTCCAGTCAGGATTCCGAGAGGCCCATGGATGTAGAGTTGACCGCCCAATTTACCGGCCCCGATGGCAGCCGCCTTGACGTGCCTGGGTACTGGGACGGCGAAAACGCGTGGAAGATTCGCTTCACGCCGACCAGGCCGGGCAAGTGGACTTATGTAACCCGTTGCAGTCGCATTGACGATTCAGGCTTGCATGATCAGCACGGTATGCTGCTTGCTTTACCGGCGGATGGCGACAACCCCCTGTTCAAACACGGCGGCTTTCTGAAGGTCAGCAAGAACAAGCATTATCTGACCTATTCGGACGGCACGCCGTTCTTTTGGCTCGGAGACACGTGGTGGTTTTGCCCATCCAAACTTTGCCCCATCGAGGGTTCATCCAATCCGAAGAAGTACCCTTCGATGTTCAAGGCGCTGGTGGACACCCGGAAGAGCCAGGGGTTCACGGTGGCGCAGATGGCATTCTTGGGTCCGACAAATGCCCCCGTGCCGCATCTTAACCCGCGTCAATGGACGCCAGCGAACATAGATTTCTGGCGTGGCGCCGACGAATATATCAGCTATGCCAACGAAGCCGGGATTGTGCCGGTCATCGGGGTGGGCTTCCACCGTGATCTCGACAAACCAAGTCTGGAGGATTTAAAGCTGCTGTGGCGTTATATGGTGGCGCGTTACGGCGCCTTCGCCGTCACCTGGTTGATTATGGGCGAATACAGCATGGGCGCCGATGCTGCGCGGATCAAGAAGGTGATGGCGCTTGGCCAGTTTATCAAGGACATTGATCCTTATAAACGAGCGATGAGTATACATCCGGAAAACACGGGCGCCGAACATAGGGTGGCGTGGAATCAACCCTGGTATGATTTTATCATGAATCAATGCGGCCATCCGGAGGACAGGGTGCCGTCCATAGACATATACCTGTACCCGCACGCTTTCGGACTCAAGGGGACCAAGCCCGTGCTGGAGGCCGAATGCAATTACGAGGGTATCCGCGGCAAGACAGCGGATCGGGTGCGGCTGGTGGCCTATCGCGCTATTCAGTCCGGCTCCTTCGGCTATACCTATGGCGCTCATGGGCTGTGGTACCCCACGCAATTCATAGTGGATAAAACATTCTGGATGTTTGGGGTATCCCCGCCTTGGTGGGAAGCTCTGAAGAAACCTGGCGCTGAGCAAATGGGCTATCTGCGGCAAGCCTATGAATCCGTGAACTGGTGGGAGTTGGAGGCGCGGCCCCAGGCAGTGACCACCGCCCTGCCCCTTCCCGAGGGGCAGCGCATCCTCACCAAAGCGAGCGGAGACAAGGTTTTTCTGATTTATTTTCCGAAGGGGCTCGATCCGATGACGGAGACGTTGTTGCAAGGAACCGATAGGCGCGGCGCCTATTCCGCCGAGTGGTTCAATCCGCGCAACGGTGATCGGCAAACAGCAGACCCAGGAAATGTCGATGGAAGACTCCCGCCACGCCCGGATGACGAGGACTGGATGCTGATTTTGCGCAAGCAGTGACGGTTCATGACTCCGGACATACGACTAATCGCATTTTATCTGCCCCAATTCCACCCCATTCCCGAAAATGACGAGTGGTGGGGCAAGGGTTTCACGGAATGGAGAAATGTCGCCAAGGCGCGACCACTCTTCCCCGGACATTACCAGCCCCATCTACCGGCTGATCTGGGATTTTATGACTTGAGACTACCGGAAGCACGGGAGGCTCAGGCCGCATTAGCGCATGAATACGGCATCCACGGGTTTTGTTACTACCACTACTGGTTCAACGGCCGGCGTGTCCTGGAGCGGCCGTTCAACGAGGTGCTGGCCTCAGGCAAGCCGGATTTTCCCTTTTGCCTTTGCTGGGCCAACGAGAACTGGACCAGGATTTGGGATGGCGGAGAGAAGAATGTTCTGCTCGAACAGAAATATAGTCATGAGGACGATCTCGCCCATATCGAAAGTCTGATTCCCGCCTTTCGCGACGAGCGCTACATCAGGATAAATGGCAAACCTTTATTCCTGGTGTATCGCAGCGGACTGCTGCCAAATCCGGCTCGCACCGCGGAAATTTGGCGCGAGGCGGCGAAGCGCGCCGGCATAGGCGGCCTTTATCTCATCAGGGTGGAAAGTTTCGGCAACGAAGCTGATCCGCATGCCATCGGTTTCGATGCATCGGTGGAGTTTGCCCCGTTTGGCGGAGTAATGGGCAAGTTAAAATTTAGCGGGACTTTTCATCGCCTGCTGGCAAAGCTCGGCGTGCTCTCCAAGGGGTTTATCGAAAACAGCGTGATTGACTACGACACCATTGTGGAAGGTATGCTGAAAAGACCAGAACCCGATTACAAGCGGTTTCACGGCGTAACGCCTGCTTGGGACAACAGTGCGCGCAGGAAGCAAAACGCCTTTATTCTCGATGGCGCAACGCCTCTAAAATACCAAGCGTGGCTGCGAACGGTGGTGGAGAGAACGCTGCGTAAACCGGCGGGCGACGAGCGCATTGTTTTTATTAATGCCTGGAACGAATGGGCGGAAGGCAATCACTTGGAGCCTGATCTGGAATGGGGGCGCGCCTATTTGGAGGCGACACGCAATGCAGTGCTCGGCGCGACCCAGCAAAGCGGGGCTGCTGCACCCGCAAATCGTGCACCCGAATTACAGGCCACGCCGGCTAGGCGGACTTATTGGAAGGCGCGTGCTTTCCTGAAAGAGCAGGCGAACTTATTACGCCTACTGGGTTTTAGAAAGAAGTAAAATGCTTAGAGCATCTAACAAAATGAACGATAGTTTATTTCTGATACCCCGCTAGCGAACACCGGCCTGTCATTTTGTTAGACACGCTTATTTAACTGCCTAAAAAACGCCGCTGCAATCTCCGCCAACGCGGCTTAAGTTCTTCTTCCATCATCTCAACCGCAACGCTGCGCAAGCGTTTCTTCAAGCTAAGCGGATAGGTGCGAAAGTACGGATGAAATATGCGTCCGCCGGTGCGTGACAGTAAATGGCTAAACACCATGCGCAGGGGCACTTCGTGCACGTCGGCGTTCAAGATTTTGGCGCGCAGCGGCAGCGATCGCGTGCTAGGGTCGTCCGCCCACCATGGGTTGTAGGGATGCGCGGTGCAAAACGGGATGCCGAAAATTTGTGCATAGATAGGCAGCTTGTATTCCAAAAAACCGAGTTCGGAATCGGGTATCTGCGCGTAATGATCAAGAAACCGTTTCGATAGGCATGCCACGATAAATTCGCAGCATAGCGGTTCATCGCGGTAGGAATGGGCCGCCCTGATGTATTCCATGAACTTAAAATATTCCTGCCGCTCGGCGGAGCCCTCGCGCAGCCACCACCACCAACTTTCCACTTCCTTTACCGGGCGCAATCCGGAAAGCAGCACCTCGTCTTGTTTCAGGGAGGGAAAAAGCTTTTCCACGCCGCCGATAATCAACTTGTCCCACTGAGCAATAACCACCGTATCCCAGGATAAATCCTTGCCCCTGTCGCGATGCCATTGCGCGATCATCAAGTCGCCGTTGCGCCATTTCCATTGTACGTCTTTGTCTTGGTTGTACGCATAGAAGTCGTCCAGGTATTGCCCCAGCGCGCCGCGGAATTCCTCTGCCTGATTAATATCACCGCCATAGAGTCCGAATATCGGCGTGTGTGGATTATACTTACGCAAGACCTGCACACGATTCAGGCATAATGGGGCGTCTTTGTAGAACCAGAAGAGAATCGCTAACTTCATGCAGGAGTCGCCTTATTAGACGGGGCGGCAACGCTATTTAGCATTGCCTTTTGGGACGCGATTAAGTACGATGATTTTTAATATTATACAATTACTTACGTAAACCTATCAATGAGCGGCAACCTGATCATACGCAGATTTCACACTACCGTAAAATCAAAATGAAAAAAATTCAGCAGGGATGACAAGTGTCCATAGACTTCATTTCACGCCGATTGCTGCGCAACGCCGGCACGCATGGGCCGCTCGCGCTGATGTACCATTCGGTCGTTCCCGGCAACGGTGTACCTGATTGGAGATGGGCCGTTTCCTGCCGCTGGTTTGTCGCCCAGCTTGATTTGCTGCGTGACGAAGGTTGGACAACGGTCTGTGTGCGTGACCTGGTCCATCCGGCCGGTTTGCCGAATCGCACGGTCGTATTGACTTTCGATGACGGCTACGCGGACAACTACCCTGCCTTTGAAGCGCTCGCACAGCGCGGCATGCGCGCGACCTGGTTTATCGTGAGCCGCGACGTTGGCGGCATGTCAGGTTGGGACGACCCCGGTGTGGCGCCTCAACGCATGCTAAGCGGCGAGCAGCTACGGGCGATGGCGGCAGCCGGCATGGAAATCGGTGCGCACAGTCGCAGTCACGCCCGGCTAACCGAGCTGGACGACACCGGCCTCGCGGATGAAGTAGGGCGTTCGAAAACAGAGCTGGCCGGAATAGTGGGCGAGTCCGTGCAAAGTTTTGCCTATCCTTATGGTAAATACGATGACCGCGCGGTGGATGCGGTGCGCCGCGCCGGGTACACCGGCGCGTGCATCACCCGCCCCGGCTGGGCGCTGCGCGATAACGATCCGTTGCGCATTCGCCGCGTCAGTATTTTCGCTCAAGACGATCTCGCCGCACTCGCGCGTAAATTGGCGTTTGCCGACAATGATGTGAGCTGGCGGCACATGCTGCGTTATGCATCAGGCCGGCTTGTTACTCGGCTACGGCCCTGAGGGCGCAGCGCAGCGCTTTATAATGAGTCCTCACACCGCTTCCATTATCATCCCGTGTTTTAACGGCGAGCGCTTCCTGGCCGAGGCGATTGATGCAGCGCTCGCGCAAACATATCCCCGGTGCGAAGTCATCGTCGTTGACGATGGCTCCAGCGACGGCTCGGCGGCCATCATGCAAAAGTACGCAGGGCGTATCCGTGTCGTGCAGCAAGCCAACGCGGGTCTGCCCGCAGCGCGCAATGCTGGCATCCGGGTCAGCACCGGCGGTTATCTCGCCTTCCTCGATGCGGATGATTACTGGCGGCAGGATTTCATCGAGAAGATGGTGCAGGCGCTGGAAACGAGCGGCGCGGCTATTGCTTATTGCGGCTGGCAGAATGTGGGCCTACCGGACGGACGAGGCAAACCTTTTATACCGCCCGATTATGAGCATGAACAGGGTAAGCTCGAGCGGTTGGTCGGCGGTGTGCGCTGGCCGGTGCATGCGGCGCTGGTGCGCCGTCATGCCGTCGAAGCCGTTGGGGGATTCGACCCGAAATGGACAAGCTGTGAGGACTTCGCATTTTGGATACGCGCGGCCACCCGCCACGCCCTGGTTAGGGTCCCCGAAGTGCTGGCGTTTTATCGTCACCACGGCCGCCAGATGACGAAGAACCGGGCGCTCATTGCCCACAACCATTGGAGGGTGCAGAGGGAATTTCTGCGCGAGCATCCCGAGGTCGAGAAACGGTTGGGCAGGCGGCGCATTCGGGAGCTGACTCATGGCGAAATGCTGCGCAAGGGTTATGAATCTTATTGGCAGGGGGATCTGGAAACGGCGCGCGCCATCTTCCGCACCGTAATGAAAACCGGCTACGGGGCGCCCGGCGATTGGAGATACATGCTGCCCGCGCTCCTTCCCCTGCCTTTGCACCAGGCGTTGATCCGTCTGATGGATCGGAACAAAAAAGAAAAGCCCCTTTCAGAAAATGACTGACCATGCTGACCTTCGCCTTCTGCACCTACAACCGCGCCGACCGTCTGGAAAACCTGGTGGCCGCCATGCGCGCCCAGGTTTGCCGGGTCCCATTTGAGATCCTGGCCGTCAACAACAACAGCAAGGACAACACCCTCGCCATTCTGGGGAAACTGGCCGCACAGCCCGGCGCCCCATTGCGCTTCGTCACCGAGAGCGCCCAAGGTATCGTCCCGGCCCGCAACCGGGCCATCGAGGAGGCGCTGAAGAGCGACATTCTGGTGTTTATTGACGACGATGAATTGCCACAGGCCGGTTTGCTGAACGCGGCTTCTGACGCCATTGTCAACGAGGGCGCCCAATGCGCCGGCGGACGTGTAGAAGTCGACTTCACCGCGCACAGTCGCCCCGCTTGGCTGGATGACGAGATTGCCGGTTTCCTCGGCGAACTCGATTACGGATCTGAACCGTTCTGGATCAAGGATGGCGATACGCCGGTCTGGAGCGGCAATATTGCCTACGACATGCGCCTGTTCCGCGACGACCCAACGCTGAGGTTCGACCACCGCTACAACCGGGAAGGTGCGGACGTGGGCGGCGGCGAGGACGCCATCATGTTCCGCACGTTGCAGTCGCGAGGCACGAAGATTCGCTATCGCCCGGATATGGTCGTACGGCATTACGTCGAATCCCGGCGGCTGAAACGCAGCTACTTCCTCACGCTGCACTACCGGTCGGGATTGCGCCATGGCCGCCACGAATTAGAGACCTATTCTCGCACCATGCTGGGCGTGCCGCCTTTCCTCGTCGCGCAGTGCCTGCGCCAGGGAGTACGGGCAACGGGCATGCTGCTAACGAGCCGTCCCGGTGCTTTGCGACAAGCTATGAATGCCGCCAATTCTCTGGGTCGTCTGGTGGGTTACGCTCAGCGTCCCAAGGCATACTAAAAATAACATAAATAAAGCCGTGGCTTTATTTATGTTATTTTTAGCAACTTCTTAAGGAAGCTCTGATTTATGCATGTTGAACCGCCAAGACGCCAAGAACGCCAAGACTTTTCTTTACAAATTCAAGCCTTTTTTCTTGGTGACCTTGGCGCCTTGGCGGTTGGCGATATATTTTTCAGAGTTTCCTTAATTTTTAACTCACCCCCACCCTGTCCCGCCCCCTGGAAAGGGGCGGGAACGTATCATGTCGTGTGGCTTACTTAATGAAGTTCATTGTAACTCGGACCCATGATTCCGGAAAAACCCATGGACACCGCCCTCACCGTCCTGATCTGCACCCATAACCGCGCCGATTTGCTGGAGCATGTGCTGGCATCGCTGAACGCAGCGAAGCGGCCGAACATGCCGGTGCAGATTCTGGTGGCAGCGAATGCCTGCACCGACGACACGGTGGCGCACATGCATGCATATCAAGCGCAGCAGGCTGACAAGGGCTGGCTGCCGCTACGTATCATTGAAGTCCCCACACCCGGCAAGTCGTACGCGCTGAATCGCGCCATCCCGGAAATCGACACTGAACTTACCGCCTTTGTCGATGACGACCATAGGGTTGATGAAAACTACCTGGTCGCCATCGAACAGGCTGCGCTGACCTGGCCCGGCGCCGGATTGTATTGCGGCCGTATCCTGCCCGACTGGGATGGCGCAGAACCCGCCTGGGTGCATGACGAGGGGCCGTATCGCATTTACCCCCTGCCCGTGCCGCGCTACGACCAGGAGGATCAACCCAAAACCATCACGGCGGAAGAAGGCCCCATCCCCGGCGGCGGCAATCTGGTGTTGCGCCGCCGCGTTTTCGAACTGGCCGGATCGTTCTCCACTGAGCTGGGCCCCCACGGCCATGATCTGGGCGGCGGCGAGGACAGCGAATACGTGCTGCGCGCCCTGACACGCGGCGAATGTTGCCAGTACACACCGGACATGGTGCAGCATCACTATGTCGATGCCGCACGACTGAAGCTTTCGTATCTGCTCAGGAAAAGCTATCAGCGCACCCGCTCCACCTCACGCATCCGCGGCAACGGCCGAGTGCCGCTGTATATGTGGCGCAAGCTTGCAGAGTATGGTTTTCACAGTATCTTCAGCCTGTCATGGGCAAAAAGCCGCTTCTACTGGGTTCGCACAGCCGCGGCATTAGGAGAAGTACAGGGTCGTCGCGAATCCGGCAATCGGCGCAAGAGGCTCGACCTCCCGCCGGACCGCGGCATGCTGGGGGTGGGGGCGCTAGCGCTACTGACTGCGGCTTGCGGCTTAGTAGCATGGTTCGCGAGCGGCGAGGATCGTTGGGCCGGATTACTACCCGCGCTTGGAGTCGCTGCAGTTGGAACAGTCTCCCTGCTGGCGAAATCGCTGTCGGACTTCTCGCAGACCGGGCCACGCATCCGTAAAGAAATTCTCACGCACTATCGGCGTTATACTCTGTTTGCCCTCGCCCGCCTAAGTGCATGGGCGTTTGCGCTGACGCTGTTTGCAGGGGGCGGCGGCGTGCTCATTTATTACGCGCTGAATGTGAGCTTAGGGGGAAGCTGGTCGGCATGGCTGGCCGCACTGGCCACGGTCATGGGAATACTCGGCGCCAGTGCGCTGCAACTTATCCGCAAGCTCCGCTTTAACCCGGGACTGCTGGTCGCTTCCACGCACTACCGCATGAGCCGGTTCTACCGGCTGTGGCAGTGGGTCACGCCTGCCCGCATCGGCGGGTTGCAGGGTGCGCTCATCTTCGTTGCCGGACTGCTGGTCGCCGCCGCCTCGTGGCGGCTGGTGAAGCAGAACCAGACGGCGGAACTCATGGCGCTAGGGTCAGCGGTGCTATTCTACGCCGGGGTCATCGTGTGGGCCGCATGGTCGCCGCAAGCGCGTGCGCCGCGCCACGCCAGGATCCGACAGGAAAATACGCCGCCCAATATCCTGCTCATCGGCTCGGACACGCTACGCGCCGATCGTCTGGGTGCGCACGGCTATCGCCGCGCGCTCACGCCCAATATCGATACACTCGCCGCGCAGGGTGCGCTGTTTTCAAATTGTTATGTTCCTTGCGCCCGCACGTCACCCAGCCTGATTTCTCTGTTAACCGGCACCTGGCCGCACACTCATGATATCCGCGACAATTTTGTCGCCGATACCGAAACCCGTCTCAAGGTCGCCACCCTGCCGCAACTGTTGAAGCCGCTGGGCTATCGCACCGCGGCGCTATCCGACTGGTGTGGTGCGGACATGGGCAAGTTCTCATTCGGCTTCGACTACACCGACCTGCCGGAAGACCAGTGGAATCTGAAATACCTGATCCGGCAAGGCCCGAAGGATCTGCGCCTGTTTGTTTCGCTGTTTACCCATAACCGGCTTGGGCGGCTGCTGTTGCCCGAACTGTACTATCTGGGCGGAGTGCCGCTCACCACCCAGATGGGATGCCGCGCGCGCCGGCTGATCTCGCGCCTGGCTGCCAACCCGCAGCCGTTTTTCCTGAACGTGTTCTACTCCACCACGCATCCGCCTTTTGCCTCCGAATGGCCGTGGTATACGCGCTTTGCCGATCCCGCCTATGCCGGAGAATCAAAATTTGCCATGGCCAAGCTCTCCGATCCCTTCGACATCATCCGCCGCCAGGGCGCACCCCTGGAAGAATTCGACCTCGACCAGATCATCGACCTGTATGACGGCTGTGTGGCGCAATTCGACGATGAGGTCGGTCGCATGCTGAAACATATTGAAGCTTGCGGGCTCGCGGACAACACCATCGTCGTCGTCTATTCCGACCACGGCATGGAGTTTTTCGAGCATGATACCTGGGGGCAAGGCAATTCCGCCGTCGGCGACTTCAGCCCGCGCATCCCGCTGGTGATCCGCGATCCCCGCAAGCCGGCTTGCGGCACAATCAAAAGCGTGGTACGCAGTATTGACTTGGCTCCCACGCTGCTGGAATTGGCCGGTTCAACACCGGCAGCCCACATGGAGGGAATCTCCCTCGTTGCCTGCCTGACCCATCATGAACACTGCCCGCAACTCGACGCTTACAACGAAACCGGGGTCTGGGTCACCGACATCCCAGGTCAGCCAGAGAAGCATCTGCGATATCCTGACCTGTTGGAACTGCTGGAGGTGCCGGACATAGCCGGCGGCGCCCTTGCAATCAAACCGGAATATGCAGCACACATCATAGCAGCCAAGGATCGCATGATCCGCAGCGGGCGCTGGAAGCTCACCTACCAGCCGCTCACTAACAGCCACATCCTGCAACTGTTCGACGTTGAGACTGACCCTATATGCCGGCATAATGTGATTGAGCAGTATCCGGAAATAGGCGCTGCGTTGTGGCACAAGCTGTCTGAATGGATCAACCACGGGTCTGACGCACAACCCAAGCGCTGACTTTTCCGGCAAGGGAGAAACCAGATGCCGTTCAAATCCGCTATTAAGCAAACTCTGCGTGCCTTAGGCTACAAAATCGAGAAAATCGATCCGCTGGAGGAAAGCATTCCCGCCGAGTACAACCACTCACCTTTTCTGCCCCGGATCTATCGCGGCGCGCTGGACCGGTACCTTTACTTCAAGGATATGGTGGAACAGGTTCGAAATGTGGAGAGAGACATCGTCGAATGCGGCGTCTCGATCGGGCATGGGGCGTTGCTTTTTACCTTGTTCAGCGGCTATATCGGAAGGCCTCGGGCCTACTACGGTTTTGACTCCTTCGAAGGATTCCCTGACCCGGTCGAAAAAGATGAAACTACCCCAATCAAGGGCAAGGGGTTCTGGGCCAACCCGCTCGATACTGTGCTCAAAGTGTTGCAGGACGGGCGCCTGAGCGATGAGGTCATCCGCGAACGGATACATCTTGTAAAGGGATGGTTTGACAAGACTCTGCCCGGCTACGAGGGGCGTATCGCCTTGCTGCACCTTGACTGCGATCTATACGAATTCTACAAACTCGCTCTGGAAACCCTCTACCACAAAGTTCAGCCTGGCGGTGTGATCATGTTTGACGAATACGGCGACGCGCGCTGGCCGGGCGCCACCAAGGCTATTGATGAATTCTTCCGTGGCAGGCCCGAGACGGTTCAACCGCATTCAAAATGCACCTGGAAATACCACGTTATCAAACAGTGAACGCCACGGATGGTCAATAGTGGCCGCAGCGCGCCCCCGTTCTTGACAGTGGCGCACAGCACTCGCCTCAACTCTTGCCCTCATGCGGGACGGCGCATCGAATCGGTAATTCGGCCACGCATGAGGGCGCCTGTCGCGCAATCTAAGGTCTTAAGAAAATGAGCACTAAACCCGTTGTCTGTTTCTTCACCCTGAGCGCCGGTGACTGGGGGGGCGCCAGCCGAGTACTGTTCACCAACCTGCGTCTGATGGATCGTGACAGGCTGACGCCCTTGCTGCTTTTGCCACACACTGGGCCCGTAGTGGAAGAATTGAAGCAACGGGATTTACACCACCTTATTTGGGGACCTCTCACCGAGCCGGGCAACCTCATGATCTATCTGCGTGGTTTCATCCGGGCTTGGCGTTTCTTCCGGCGTGAACGAGTGGAGGTGATCCACGTCAACGGCTCCAACTTCTGGCGGCCGGCCGAGTTGCTCGCAGCCTGGGTACTGCGCATCCCCATCGTCGCCCACTACCACGTCATCAACGACGAGCCGGGGCCATTCATGAAGTTGTGCCGGGCGGCAATCAGCGTCTCGCGCTACACCGCCGAGCAATCGTTGCCGGTGACATTGCACAAACCGGTGATCTACAACTCGATCGGTCTGGATCGTTTCGATGCTGGACGCAGCCTGCGCGCAGAACTGGGTCTGTCCGACAGTAACATCGTGGTGGCCTTTCTGGGTCAGATCCGTGACATCAAGGGAGTGCAGGATTTCATTGCCATGGCCCGCCGGATCCCGAACCCCGACGCCCGTTTCCTGATAGCCGGCGAATGCCGCGACCCGAAGAGATTTTCCGGCTCCTTTTCAGAGCAGGACCTTAAGGATATGGCGGGCGGTGATGCTCGTATCCGCTACATCGGCTACGTGAAGGAAGTGGAAAACGTCTACCACACCGCAGACATTGTGGTGGCGCCATCACGTTGGCAGGAACCCCTCGGACTCATCAACCTTGAAGCTGGAGCCTGCAGCAAACCGGTGGTGGCAACCCGGGTCGGCGGCATCCCCGAGGTCATTCATGACGGAGAGAACGGCTATCTGGTTGAGCCGGGTGATGCGGAAAGTCTGGTCGGGCGGGTGCGGAAACTCATCAATGATCCTGATGAGCGCCGTCGTATGGGAGAGACCGGGCGGCGGCAGGTGGAAATGGATTTCACAATCCGGCCGGTTAGGGAGTTCGAAGATTTATTGTTAAGCTATACTAGACGTAATTGAGTAGCGGGGCTCTATACATGGCGATTTCATCAGATGGTGGCTAACTGAATGGGCGCCAGAAAACCAGACTTCATCATCATCGGCGCAGCCAAGGCCGGCACCACCTCCCTATACCGTCATTTAACCTGGCATCCCTCCATCTTTATGAGTGATCCCAAGGAACCCACCTATTTCGCATTTGACGAGCGCTATGGCAGAGGTGAGGATTGGTATCTGTCCCTGTTTTCCGGCGCAGGCGAGGCACAACTCTGTGGCGAGGCGTCGACCAACTACACCAACTGGCCGCTCTACCCTCATACGGTGAAACGCATGCATGCGTTGCTGCCCGACGTAAAACTCATCTATGTCATGCGCCATCCGGTAGATCGCGCCTATTCCCACTATATCCAGTTGATCAACAACATCCGCAACGATGATCCGGATTACACCTTCACCGATACCTTCGAACAGCATATCGCGAAGGATGACAGCGTCATCCAGAGCAGCCATTACATGCTGCAAATCAATCGCTTTTTGGAGTATTACCCCCGCGAACGATTCCTGTTCCTTTTTTTCGAAGATTTCATTCAAGATCCCGGATTGACCCTGGAGCGAGTCATCAGCTTTCTGGGCATCGACAAGAAGGTTGATTTGCTGGCACGGGGCGCAGTGAGCGAAAATCTGAATAAGGAAAAGGAAGCCTGGCTGATTCGCTCCAGGCTGACTGGTCCCCTGCGTACATTACCGGGAGCGCAATGGATAGCCGACCATCTTCCCCAGGGGGTGCGTGACAGTATCTACACGATGTTGCGCAAGCTTCCTGCGCATCGGCGCATCGAGGCGGAATTCATCCCCCCCAGGATGCAGACGGAAACCAGAGTTCGGCTACTGGATTATTTTCTTGGGCCGAATCGGGAGTTGGGCGAATTTCTCGGTAAAGACCTGTCGCGCTGGAATGAATGAAACCGGCCAGGCTATTGCATCGGGGCGTCGGCTGGCGGTGAATCCGATTTGGTCTTGTCTAAACTCTCCTAATCCGGGCAGAAACGGCAGTAGGGGTTGGTCGGGGTGCCGATGACGGGCGGTTTGCTATCGCCGGCGCTGCTCGCTTCACCACCACTCTGTTTGTCTTTAGATGTGGCGGTGTCATCTGGCCCAGCTTCCTGTTCAGGCCCCGATTCGGTCGCAGCATCGTGGGGAGTCTGACTTACTCCGGACCGGGTATCTTGCCGCCCGTCCGCAGCATCCGGCGCTGCCGGGTTGCCTGGTGATGCAATACTTTCAGCAGCCGGGAGCGGTTCCTTGCCGCCCAACTCCAGATATTTCTTCTGCAACCCTTTGCTTTTCGGAGCGTGACTGAGACCGTTGGTGACGACCTCCAGAGCCTTGGCCTTATTGCCTCCCTTGATGTAAATCGCTGCCAGGTTCAAATAGGCCTGCACCTGTTTGGGATCGTGTTCGATGGCTTTGACAAAATCGACGGCGGCGGCGCCATCTTGCTTCATCAATTTATGTGCGATACCGCGATTGAGATAGATTTCTCCCGCCAATGGAAAATCGTCGGGCATATCCTTAGCCACGTAATCGATCTCCGGTACGGCACGGCTCAGATAGTAACCCCTTTTCGGGTCGTTCCACAGGCGCTGATACCGGTTGATGTAATTAAGGCCGCTACAGTAGTGATGGATGCCCCGGAATTTCGGACCCAGCCGATTCAACCACATCTGGAATTCAGGCAGATGACCATTATCGGTGGCCCTGACCCTGCAGTATTCCGGCAGCCGCGCCATTTCCGCTTGAGTCGGTGCAAAGGGCAGCAACTCCGCCCCTGTAGCCTGTAATGTGAATAAAAGCAACAGGGTCCCGAATCCTCGCATTCTTCGCACCATGCTCACTCCTTTCCAGCCGCTGGCACACCCAGTCCACTGGTCTTGGCCGCGACCTGTTCCCAAGCAAATGCTCCCAGCGCCCTATGATAGCCGTTTTTACCCATACTGTATCCCACTCCGCCCAGCAGGCGCACAAAGGCATCCACGATGGCCCCCAAGCATTCACCGTTCACTCTCAATCCGGTTTCCCCATCCACCACCGCAGCACCCGTCCCGCCTGCGTTTCCAGCCAATACGGGCCTGCTACAAGCGGCCGCCTCAATAAACACCATGCCAAAACCTTCCGTGTCGCCATTGATCTCGCGGTTGGGCATGGCGAACACGTCGCAGGCATTGTACCAACGAGGCAGATCCTCGGGGCTGACATGGCCCAGAAGGTGGACTTGATTGGCCACTCCCAATTCTCGAGCAAGACTGATCAGATAATCCCGGTCTTCACCCATGCCGATCAGCGCATATCGAACATTGATCCCCTGACGCAGCAGTTCCGGCAGGCTGCGGACGACCATATCGAAACCCTTGCGCCGAGACAGACGTCCCACTGACAAAATGAGTTTTTCACCCGGCCGGAGACCGATGCCGGCCTTAAGATCATCGCAAGGGAGACCCGGGCGGAAGCGCTCCACATCCACACCCGGATAGATCAGGGTGATGCATTCGGGCCGGACATCCATTTTCACCAGTTCGTCGCGGGTGAACTCGCTGTTGGCGATTACCCGGTCGGCGTGACGCAAGGCGAAGCGCATCGCCCTGTACTTGCCCCCCCGGCCCCAGGTGGTGAGCTCCTCGCCGTGGGCATAGATCACCACCGGCAGCCGTATGAGCCGCGCCACCGCCCAGGCCACCAGGCCTTCCGGCAGGGCGCGGCCGGCATGCACCACGTCGAAATCGTGGCGCAGCGCGAGCCGCAGCCCGGTGACGAAGAGCTTGGCGTACATGGCTATTGACTCGGGTTTGAGCCACCAGCGGCGACGGAGTTTCACCCGATGCACGCTGTTGGGGTGGAGCGCGTCAACTTCCGCCGCACCCGGCACGTCGGCGGTGACGATGTGGATATCCTTGCCGCCCAGACGCCGGTAGACCTCGGCGAACCATACCGCGGTACCGCCCTTGGTGGGCAGAAACAGTTCGGTGAAAACCAGATAACGCAGCGCCATCCGTAAGCCTATTTTTTGTCGTCCAGGCCGCGCGCCACCGACAGCAACTCACGCAGTGTGGATAGTCCCGGTTGAGCGAGGAACGATGGCAGGACCGCTCCGACAGCCTCGGTCCGCCGCCCCTGGCGCAGCAGCGCCACCGCCAGGTTGTAGCGGGCGCTGCGCAGGCCGGCGCGGAAACCTCGTTGCACGGCAGGCAACGCCGCGGCAAGCTGAGGTTTCAGCGCCGTAAGCGCCTCCACCGTGAGCCGCTGGGCGCGCAGCGGGTCGCGCCGGGTGGCGCTGCCGGGGTAGATGTAATAAACCGCCATGGGCCGGAGTACGACACCGATGCGACGGCTGGCGGCTGTGAGCCGAATCAGGAAATTGACGTCCTCGCACACCGCGCGCCCCGGCGGATAGCCGCCCAGTTCCAGGAAAGTCCGGCGCGGCACGCTCAGGGTATGGGTGTCGCCGAAATGGTCGGCGACGAAGGCTTCAATCTCCGCCGCTTGATCCATCACCACCCGCTCCGCCCCCGCCGCTCGCGCCAGCAACATCCGCCCCGCCGCCGTGTGGGCGAGCGAGGTCTTGATCAGCCGTCCGTCCGGCTCGCGGTATTCCTGCTCGCCGGTGAGAAAATCCAGTGTTGGATCTTCGGCGATCCACTGGGCATGCCACTCGATGCGGCCGGGATAGTATATGTCGTCGGCGTCCAGGAACGCCAACCAGTCGCCCGTGGCCAGCCGGGCGCCGGCATTGCGTGCCGCCGACACACCGGCGTTGGGCTGGTGCAGGTAGCGCAGTCGCTCCCCGTAGTGCGCCACCACTTGCGCGGTGGCGTCGGTGGAGCCGTCGTTCACCACGATCAATTCATGGACCGGATGGCTTTGGGCCAACACTGAGTCAATGGCGCGGGCCAAGGTGGCCGCCCCATTGTAGACCGCGATGATGACCGAGAAGCGCGGTGTCATGCCCCCTACCTATAAATCTGCGGCCGAAGGCCGCTCTGACTCTCCTTCTCCCGCTTGCGGGAGAAGGTGGCCCGAAGGGCCGGATGAGGGAGAGACCGCTGGCTCATGGACACAATTCGCGCCCATGGAGTCGGGCGGTCGCTCCCACGAGCCGGCCGGCCAGCCGCAGGGGCAGCGCCAGGCCGGTGACGCGCGCCAATTTCCAGAATCGCGGCAGGATGCGGAGGCGCGCCAACCAGGCCCGCAGCCGTGCCTTGAATCCCGCTTCGATGAGATCCGGTGCGCGTCGCGTCATGGCCTCGGCCAATTCCACCGGGGCCAGGAAACGGATAGAGGGGTACGCCGCCAGTGCCGAATCCAGCGCCCTTCCCAATTCGGCCAGTGCCTCGGCGGCGCCGGCGCGCACGAAGTTGAAGCGATGCGTCTCCACCAGGGTCGGCCGGCCCAACTCCGTGTTGTGCGCCAGCGCCGCCGTCACCCGCTCCGCCTTGTGGTCCAGGGCCGGTTCGAAATAGGCATCGCGCACCAGGTATAGCATGCCGGCGGAACCTCGTTCGCCGTTGCGAAGATCACGGCCGGCCCGGTCAGGCCGGCCGTCCGCGCCGCGCCCCTCATAACGCCGGCCCGGTGTCACCACCACCCGCACCCCGTGGGCCGCCCAGGCCCGTTCGACTGTTTCGCCCCAGACAAAAGCGGGCGGCACCGCCACCACCGGCGGAATGCCGAAAATATCCTTGAACAACGCCGTTTCTTCCGCCACCGCCCGGGCAATGTCCACATCCCGCAGCGGCACGGACGGCAACCGGCTGGCATCGGTCCAGCGGCTCTGTAGATGGGAAGGCAGCGTTTCGGTTTCGGGCAGAGTGCCGGTGGCCAGCCACTGCGCTACGGCGGGATCGGTATGCGCTGCGTTCATCAACACGGCTGGGCTATAATGTTCCAAGCCGTGCAACTGCACCGCGAACACCCCGTCGGCGATTCCCTGCGCCATCGCCCGCCGTATCGGTTCGAAACGCGCATCGGTCAGAGGCAGACGGTGATACCGCTCCATCCGGGCGGCGCGGATGGCCGCCGTATCCGGCAGCGCCAGGATCACCCCCAAGGTCATCAATGCCGGCCGTCCCCGGCTGTCTCGATGTCGCAGCAATACCTGCCGCAGACGCTCCAATGCCTGGGCGTGAAGGGCCGGCCCCGGCCCCCAGTCGTCGCTCTCAATCACCAGAACAGGGAATTTCAGCACCGGTTCGCGCCACGCCGCCGTGATCACTTTTCGGAACGACCAAACAAGCAACAGGACACACAGAGTCCAGGCAAGAAGCGGATAAAGGATCCAGGGCAGCACGTCAGGAATCGGAATATGCAGCGGCAAGAAACTGTTTCAAAGAGGGTATCCCATCCGATGGGCGACAGCCAGCACCGACGGAAGCGCGCGTTCTATCTTGTCCAGGTTGCGTCCGTCCTTCCACTTGTTCAGGCGGATAGCGGAAAAGGCGTTGTATGGAGTATCCAGCACATTTGCACAATGCTGTTGCAACGCCGGGGTGAAGCGCAGGCCGGTGGCCTCGAACAGGGGACGGAAGCCCGCCACCGGATCGCGTACCAGATCCTCGTAACACACCTCGCTCCACTGGGAAGACGGAATAATGCGCTTGGCGTCCAGGATAGCCTGATTGATGGCGCGGTACTGGAACGCGCAGACCTCTTCTACCGGTGCGCGCAGGTAATCGCGCCAGCCCTCAGCCAGAAAAAAGCACCATCGGGTGTAACGGCCGCCGTCGACTTCCACCCGCTCGGGCAGATGGTCGGACCAGGTGGCGAATTCCTCCGGCTTACCCCAGCCCTCGATCAGGGAATTCAGGTTATCGCCGGGGCTGCGCTTGATGAAGACGAAATGGGCATCCGGGAATAGGGCGTGCAGGTATGGCACACACAGGCCGTTCTGATTGTTCTTGTCGACGAAGCGGCGTTTGCCGGTCCAAGCATAGAAATAGCGCGACACGCAGTTGCGGTCATGGTCGCTGGCCTGGGCCGCATCCAGGGCGTGGGTATCCCAACGCTTTTCCGACAGCGGATGCAAGTCCATCCAGAAATCGTGAGTTTCCCGTTGCAGGGAGCCGATTTCTCGCGACTCGGAGAAGGTCTTATAGACCACCGTGGTTCCGGCGCGGCTGCACCCCACGATAAAAACCGGCTTTTGCATGGATGGTTGAAATATGTCCCAGCGCAGGCCACGGACACCTTGTTGAAACCGCTTTTGGCAGTAATGCAGGGTTTTTCCAATTTTTGTCCAGAGCTCACTCACAACAACCTCGTTATTTCCAGCCGGGCTATTAATATCCGGGTCAAACATATCATTATAAGGTACCATTTTGCTAAATTTGGCCTGACTACACTATAAAACCATTGAAAATTGCTGATTTGAACCGGCCATGAGCGGAATATGCGGATGGATGGATGCCTCGACCGGGCAGGACGAGGCGCGTAGCGTTCTGGAACGGATGGTTTCCGCAACCGGGGCTGCCACTGATCCAGGAGGGCAAGAGGCGGTCTTGCCAGGCTGTGCGCTTGCGGTTTACCGGGGCCGCGTACCGGTGGGCCTGCATCGGAATGGCGCGGTGCTTGCAGCCGTGCAGGGCCATGTCCAATGGACATCGAACGACCTGGCCACGCTGGCGGCAAGTCAGGGGATGGGGGCGGCGGCGGCTGCCGCCTATGCGCGCCACGGCGTGGAGTGCCTTCAGGAAATGCGCGGGCCGTTTGCCCTGGCGATTGCGGACGCGCGGACCCAGACCACCCTGCTGGCCGTGGATCGCATGGGCATCCGCACCTTGTGTTACGCCACATCGGGCGAACGGCTAGTGTTCGGTAACACGGCGGATTGCGTGATTGCCCATCCGGCGGTTCAGTCCAAGCTGAGCGAGCAGGCCATTTTTAATTATCTTTACTGCCACATGGTGCCCAGCCCGGGCGCCATCTATGAGGGGGTGGAAAAGCTGCTGCCCGGCGAGCGCCTCGTCTGGCGCCGGGGGGGGGTGGAAAAGAAATTTTACTGGCGGCTCGAATATCACGACCATGCCGCTGCTTCAGTGTCCGCGCTGGAACAGCGTTTCCACGGCGTGCTGCGCGAAAGCATCGGCCGGGCGGCGGACGGGTTGGATGGCGGGCGGGTCGGCGCGTTTCTGAGCGGGGGCACGGACAGCTCCACGGTGGCCGGCATCTTGACCGAAGTGTGCGGCCGGCCGGTGGACACCTATTCGATCGGCTTCGCAGCGGAAGGATTTGACGAGATGGGCTACGCGCGCATCGCCGCCCGCCATTTCGGAACCCGCGCGCATGAATATTACGTGACGCCGCAGGACGTGGTTGATGCGGTGCCGCTGATCGCAAGCAGCTACGACGAACCCTTCGGCAACGACTCTGCCGTGCCAACCTATTACTGCGCAAAGCTGGCTAAAGAAGACGGTGTGAACATCATGCTCGCGGGTGACGGCGGTGACGAAATCTTCGGCGGCAACGCGCGTTATGTCCAGCAAAAGGTGTTCGAATACTACGGCCTGATTCCCAAGCCGTTACGCAGCGGGCTGATAGAGCCGGCGCTTTCCGCCATACCGGGCGGCGCAGCGGTTCTTCCGGTGCGCAAGCTACGCAGCTATATCAAGCAGGCGAATATTCCATTGCCGGACCGGCTGGAATCGTACAATTTCCTGCATCGCATGCCGCTGTCCGAGATTTTCGAGCCGGATTTTTTAGTTCGCCTGGACCCGGAGCATCCGTTGCAAATCATCCGGGAGGCCTATAATAGAACGGCCTCCGCTTCCATCATCAACCGCATGCTGCACCTGGACCTCAAGCAGACTCTTGCCGACAACGACTTGCGCAAGGTTTCGCGCATGTGCGAGAGGGCGGGCGTCGAAGTACGATACCCGCTCATCGACGAGGCGCTGGTGCAGTTCGCCGCGGAATTACCGCCATCCCTCAAGGTGAAGGGATTGAAGCTGCGCTATTTCTTCAAGCACGCGCTGCGCGATTTCTTGCCACGGGAAATCATTGCCAAATCGAAACACGGTTTCGGCCTGCCGTTCGGTCTATGGGTCAACACCCATGCGCCGCTTGCGGATATGGCGCAAGCCAGCCTGGAGGCCTTCCAGCGCCGCGGTTACATGAAGCGCAGCTATATCGACCGGCTGCTTGCGGAACACCGCAGCACTCACGCGACCTACTTCGGGAAAATGATCTGGGCAATCATGATGCTGGAGCAATGGCTGGCAGCGAGAGGGTTATAATATTCATGGAGTGGTGCCAGATGCTCATCGTAGCGACTTCTTGTAGACCCAATAGGCCTTCTTCGCCACCCGGTGTGCGAGGCTGCCCTCGGCAACATACGAACGGTAAATGGCCTCGGCCTTTTTCTCAAACTGAAACTTGAGAAAGTCCAGCACCGCCCGTTTGCGGTAAGCCTTGAAGTAGTCGGCAAGCTCTTGGTCCGATTTGGCTCTGCCATTATCCGCGTACTTGGCCACATAGGGTGTGAAATCCGGATACAGACGTCCCGGACTCCAATTTCCATGCAGGGTGGTCTTCATGAAATTGCCGATCAGCAGGTCGTCGAAGATTTCATACTTGATCGCCGTCATGAGCGAATGCCGGGGCGCTTCGAACGTTACGCCGCGGACCTCCCGCTTTGGATTCAGGCGGATGATATTATCCTGCCCACCGACGCGCAAATTGATGAAATCCAGAAAACGGGAGAGGTGCTGGATGGAGCCGAAATACCGGCCGGCCATCTCCACCTCCGGCCTCTCCAGGGTCTCGCTCCAATCATCCCCGAAGTCGGCCGGACTGAACAGGGTGTGCGGCAGTTCCGCCGGCTTGATTTCCTCGCATAGATCGCGTTCGCAATCGTAACGGATAAACGCCGGCAGCAATTCGCAGCGTTCGGACTTAAAGCCTGTCGCATAGTCCGCAAGCGAGGTGTGGTATTGATTGGCCCAGGCGGAATCCTCGCGTTGATAACCATGCATCGAACTGAACGGAATGAAATACCTTGCCCCGACCGTTTCGGTACGGTGGGCGTTGCGCGCACCGAGACTGGGCACATTCTCGCGCACGGGGATGCGGTTACCATCCTCATCAAAATAGTTGATCATGTCGGCATCGCCGAACCTGCTTGACAGCGCCAGCAGGAACGAGATGTCATATTTCTTGATGATATTCCGCACAAAGCTTTCCCAGCCATGGTCGCTGGCGTCGTTGCGGTTAAACACCAGGCGCCCGTTGATATCGACAAGGAGCACGGCGTCCTGGTTGAAATCCGAGATGCACAGGGCGCGGACATGGGGAGACAGTTGATACCACTCGCGATCCCGTAGGGTGTGGACATCGTAGCCCTGTTCTTTGAGGCCCTGATAAATCCGCTCCCCGACGTGATCTGGCAGCAGAATCTTGCGGTCTCGCAGCAACTCCATGGATGCGGAGCTCAGATGATCCGGGTGGCCGTGAGACAACCAGATATGATCCGCGGCCTTGATGGCGCTCATCTGCTGTTCTGGAATCTCGTGGGAAAAGCCCCAGCTACCGAAGTAAGCGCTGCCGGCAATCCAGGGATCGGTCGCCAACACGGGACGGCCCTGGTCGTAACAGATCAAAATGGCGTTGCCGATGGTGTCGAAGCCGATATTCATATCCCTTCCTTTACTCCTACCCCGGCCTGCTGCCCTCGCCGGCCCGGAGTGGCACGGGTTGCCCCGACTCCTTGCGGCGCCGGCGCCTTTTGCCCCGCCTGCTCGCCGAGCAGGATGACCTTGCTCAAAACCATGATGCAGATCAGATGGTAATACAGATCGAAGTAGGCCAGGCCCAGAAAGGCGCCCCCTGCGGCGTAACCCACCATGCTGACTTGCGTCATGGCGGCGAGGTCCGCCGCCCATTTCTTGTCCGGATCCCGCTTTGCATTCTTAATGACCCATGAGCCGGTGCGCCAGGTGGCAAAGCCCAACAGCAGGAAAAAAGCGAGACCGACAAATCCATGTTCTCCCAACACCTCAAAATAGATACTGTGCGCATCATGGAGGTTTTCCGGGTCAGGGGCGTATATTTTGAATATCTCATACCTGAAGGTTGCGAACCCCCCGCCCACTAACGGCCGGTCCTTGGCCAGGTTGAAGGCCATCGCCCAGGCGTTGAGGCGCCCTTGAGCGGAAGCGTCCTGCTGGTAGGTTGTGATGGTAGACATGCGATCATGCCACTTCTGCGGCATGACCAGCAGGATCAACACCACCGATACGGCGATGACAAGGCTGGTCAAGAACTTGTTACGGCTTTTCAGCCACAGGAAAAGGCCCATCGCGCCGGCCCCCACCAGCCCGCCGCGGGACTGGCTGCCGATCACCGCGAGGGCGCTCAGGATCATGGCCGCAGTGAGACCGTGCCGGATCCAGGTTTTTTTCGTATTCAGCTGAAGATAGCGCATAAGGGGGATGACCATGATCATCGCCAGAGCGATTTCGTTATTGCCGCCGATGAAGGTCCCGAGCGGCCCCCTGACCTCGTACACGCCGCCGTGCAAAACGGTGAAGATGCCGCCTTTAATCCCATAGAAACCCAGGGAGAGCGCGATGATCCACACCAGGGTGTGCAGCTTCTCCCGGGTGTTTATAAGGATCAGCGTGAGAAAAATCATGAGCTGGATCTTGGCGACCTTTTCCATCTGCGGCCAAGCGAGTTCGGGGTAAAAAGCGAAAAAGGTGGTGACGAGCATCCACAGGATAAACAATAACAGCAGGATGCTCTCTCTGGTCCAAGGGATGCGCTTGGATTCCCGCGAAAACAGCAAACCCGCCAGAGTCGTCAAGCCGACAATAAAAGCGAAGGGGAAGGTATAGGCAAAGCCCCAGGACAGGCGATGCGGATTCATGTAGCCGAGCCACGACCAAACGTAAATCCCGATATAGGGCTTGCTCAGTATGAGCGGCAGACTGATCAGCACCACCGCGGTGACGAATATATCTCTTAATGGCATGTCTCATCCGTAACTGTAGATGCTTCGATGAACCAGTGGACCCGTTTTGGCAGATGAACATCCTGCAACAGTCCCTGTTGCATGCGCCGCGCAAGCGTGCGCTCAGCCCGCCAACTGCGATCCCTGACCTGATAGAGCCGTCCCTTGCCCGGCTGCACCCGACCGAGGCGCTCGCCCCGTTCAAGCCGGGCCAGCATTTCACCGAATGCTTCGGCGCTGTCGTGAACCGCGCGCCAGAAAAGGGACAACTCATCGCCGCCGCCCTTTACCTCCGGGCAGACATGAGCGATCAGCGCTCCCGTGTCTATGCCGGCGTCTATCCGGTGCAGGGTGCAGCCCACCTTTTCCGGTTCGCCGTTATGGAGCGCCCAGAAGGTGCAGTCGGCGCCCCGGTATTCCGGCGATAGACCGCCATGGAGATTGAATAACCCGGTTCTTCCCATTTCAAGCAAGGCGCCGCGAATCAAGGAGGCGCCAAACACCGCAATCACATCCGGCTGCAGGTTCTGTGCCAGCCTCACTACATCGGGGTGATTGATATGCGGCACCTCCACCAGCAAGTCCGGCCGGGCAAGGAATGGAGCCCGGCTGCCGAAGAAGAATTTGGCTTCGCCGCCTCCGGTATAGCGCCCGCGATCCCTCAACCAGCGCCAGCCTTTGCGCCAGAGATTGACCGGATTGAGCAGGCGCCGTAATTTTTTACCGTTCCACTGACTCCCGGTTTCCTGCACGATTGCAACCGGGCGGGCGCTTTCGCAGAGCATGTTGGCGACATAGAGATGCCGCGGGGAGCGGCCGCACAGTATCAGTACCGATAAGTCAGACATGTGACATCACCTCCGGCGCGGCGTGGCCGATCTTGGCGACCGGCGGCACGGTCATGTCGGCCATATCCATCATCAGGGCATCGGCAAAAAATTTCGCCGCCCAATTGGGGAATTCAAACATGGAGTACCGTCCCCAGATTGGCGCGGAACCGGCCACCGCACCGCGAAATGTAGGATCCGAATCGGTCAGTCTGTGGTTGCGCTTGAGATAACTCAATCCGCTGCGAGCATGCGCGCGCAAGTCCTCCGCCCCGCACTCGCGGGCGAGTCTCAGCCAGTTCAATCCCATTTGAGCCACACCTGTCAGACAGCAGTAGCTTGCACCGGCCTGCCAATTCTCGTCATAGGCGCCGGCCAGCCAGCCGTCTTGCCGCTGTGTCTTTGCCACGGCGCGAGCCGCTTTCTCCGCCGCCGCAAGATAGCGTTCTTCGCCAAGCACTACCCCGCTTTCCAGGAAACCGCGGATGGCATAAGCGATAGTATGAGTGTAAGGCGGCCGCCCCGGGGTGAAGGCGTTGTTGGCGAACCAGCCGGTGGCCGTTTGTTGCGCCAACGCCCAATCGAGATTATGTATTGCGGCGGCTTTGAGTTTTGCCTCACCTGCGATCAGGGCGGTGGCGAGCAACGCCCAGGTGCCACGGGTATTGTAGGTGTGGGGTACGCCATTATGCTCGAAGCGCCGCCAGCAGCCGTCTCCATCCTGCTGCCGGGCCAGCCAATGACCGGCCTTGACGGCGGCGTCGAGACATTCCTGCCGCCCCAATTGCGTGTATCCGGCGATCATGCCATGCATGATTTGGCCGGTATTGAAAATCACCGGATGACTATCCGGCTCGCCGAAATGTCCGGGAAAGGCGCCGTCTTCCTGCTGAAGCGACAACTCCCAATCAATGATCCAGTGAGCGCGCCCGATCAAGTCAGGCCGATCCAATATTTTGGCGGCTGCCAGAAAAGTTTCGATGATATAGCCGCTGGTTTCCGGATAACTGGGCAGCCAGCCGTCCTCAAAACTCCAGCCGGCGGATACGCCGCCTGCATCCGCCTTGTCTGCCCGCACATCCTGCGCGCGGCACAGCCAGTCGATAGCGGCCCGGAGATGGTCGAGGTGATCTCGTTCCGGCTGATTACCCGGCGCCATCAAGTCCTGCACGATCAGGCGGAGGTGACGCGGACGCCATGGCTTGTAGCGGAAGGGTAATGCGGCAATTTTTGCGATATCCATAGGCGAGATTCTTGTCCGACCTAATTGTACCCGTTGCCCGTGGCGTGCGCCGCCCGCGCGGACTCCAGGCCGGCCTGCAAGGGGACATGGCTCACCACATAACGATATTTTCCGGACGCCTCCACGGGGATGCGTTCCATGAGCCGTATGGTCACGCGCACAGAGTCTCCCATTCGCGCCCTGATCCCGCTTTCAATTTGGCCCTGCCGATCCGGGCCGAAGCCCCGGCCCGGCACCACCAGAACTTCCATGTCCTCAGGCGTATGCTGGATCAGTTTGAATTCCGCCACGCCTTCCACCGCGCGCAGCACATAGATGAGGGCAAGCGCATGCATGATGGCGCCGTCCGCGCGCACGACGAAATCCGTGTTGCGCCCGGCTACTTCGGCGATCACATGCAGCCCGCGTCCGCCGGTGCAGGGACCGTCCGCCATCCGCACCCTATCGCCGGTGCGGTAGCGGATGAAAGGCTGGGCCTCCGAGCACAAGCCGGTGATGACGGCTTCGCCCATCTCACCCGGGCGGGCCGGACTTCCGGTTGCATCCAGCACCTCCAAAAGGATGCTTTCGCTCATGAGCAATAGTTGACCCCCGGGGGCTTCGTGGGCGGTGAAACCGATGTCGCGGCTGCCGAACTCATTGGCGGCGGGCACGTCGAATACTTCCCGGATAAGTTCACGTTGATAGGGATAGAGCGGTTCGCCGGTGGTGCATACCACCTTCAAGCCGGGCAGCTTGAGTCGCACGCCGCGATCGCGGGCGCGCGCCGCCAGCAGGGCGATGCTGCTCGCGTAACCGTAGATGCACTTGGGCTGGTAGGCTTGTATGGCACGTATATAAGCGTCCATGTTGGCGGGAGACATCTCGAAGGCATTCAGCACCAACTGGTTCAGCAACCGATCGCGCAGGGTTTTGATCCGGTCGGTTTTGTCAAGCTCCACCGGCGCGCCCCACAGATACACTTCCCGGTCGCCCACGTCCACGCCCCACCAGCGCCGCGCACGGATGCGGCCCGCGGCGTCGGAGGCCTGGCGGCTCCGGCCGTAGTAAAAAATCAGCGGTTGTCCACTGGAGCCGCCGGTGTTGTATTTGAACGCGCCGCCGGGTACGCCGGCCCAGCGCATCGCCTCGCCATGTTCTTGGGCGTCCTGTTTGGTCATGGTAGGCAAGCGGCGCAAATCGGCCAGGGTCAACGGCGCGGAATCGGGCGCCACATCCAATCCGGCGGCGCGGATCCGTTCCGCGTGCCAGGGGCTGTGCGCCAACGCGGTCTGTAGCAATATTTTCAGCTTTTTAAGCTGCAGTTGTTCGATGGCTACGCGGGACCACCATTGGGTTTGCTCCAGTTCGGCGAGGTAGCGAAACGTGGGCCGTTTGAGCAGCCTCTCGTGCAGGGGGTAAATAACGCGGCGGGTGAGCAAGGAACTAACCATGGTTGTTTGCATCACGCAACCCGGCCCCTGGCGCCGGTTGCTTGTTTCTTGTCCTTTGGTGGGTTTCCGGTAAGCGCGGAAAATTCCTCCACCAGCACGTTGACCCGACTGTCCCAGGAATTGGCCCGGGCATAGTCCACGATGGCGCTGCGATCCCAACTCTTGCGCAAGGCATCGGCAAGGGCGCGCTCCAGCGCCGGGCCATCGCCAAATTCGACTATCGTGCCTAAATCGGAAGTTGTCACCACTTCGCGGTTGCCGCCTACATCGGTGGTGACCACGGGCAAGCCGCAGGCCATGGCTTCGAGAAACACGTTGGCCCAACCCTCGTTGCGCGTGGCGAGCACGAAGACATCCGCTGCGGACAGGGGGAACTTCAACTCGTCGGGAGATAATGCCCCAAGAAAGATGACGTGGTCCGCGAGACCCAATTGTGCGGCCTGCGCCCGCAGCTTTTCGCCCCAGTTCCCTTCCGGGCCGGCGCCTCCTATGATCAGGTAAATCAGATTGGGGAATTTTTTCACCAGTACCGGCAGCCCCTCGATGACCCGGTGGAACCCTTTGCGTTCCGTCAGCGCACCCACCGAAACCATTATCGGGACATCCGGTGCTAGGTTCAGCCTGCGCCTTGCCTCACCCCGTTCAATCGGACTGAACTTGACGGTATCCACCCCGTTGCCCACCACGCGAATTTTGCCGGCATCGGCGCCCAAACCCGCCACGTGACGCTTGAGCGATTCGGACACCGAGAACACCCGCGCCGCTCCGGAAAGCGCGGCGACGATACCCCTGCGCCGGCCCGGATCCCTCGCCAGGGGCACTTCGGTGCCGCGCAGGGTGATCGTTACCGGCGCCTTGAGCCATTTACCGAGCAGCGTGGCGGCATAACCGTCGGGGTAGGCAAAATGCGCGTCAATCACGTCAAATGCAAAACGCCGTTTCAGGCGCAGCAGGGTCGGCAAGCTTCCCAAGGCCATGAACAGGCCGTCCAGGGATTTGAACAGCCCCGGCACGGAAAAAAAGCGCGGGTGGAGGACTTCGATGCCGTCCTGAATTTCATGCCGGGGCGCGTCGGGACGAAAATGAGGACGCCATCCGCGGATCAATCTTTGCAGCGGAAACCATGGCACGGGCGCCACCACGGTAAGGGGCAATATCTTACCCACGCGGAACATGCGCTCGCGGATGAAGAGCCCGGCGCTAGGTTGCCCGGGATGGGGGAACAGAGTGGTGAATACCACCAAGCGCGGTGATTCAGCCATAGCGCGCCTGTGCCGTAAGGTGTTCGTAGATGCCTTGGTAACGGGCGACGGAGACCTTCCAGTTGCGTTCGGTCTCTACAAATCGGCGCGCGGCGGATTTGAGAGCGGGCCAGCGTTCGGGGTGTTCGATCAGGTCGAGCACCTTCGCCGCAAGAGCATCGGGATCATCGGCCTTGAACAGGACGCCGGTTTCTCCGTCACGAATGAGTTCGCAGTGACCGCCCACGCCGGAGGCGGCGATCAAGCGTCCTTGCGCCATCGCCTCCAGGGGTTTGAGGGGAGTCACAAGATCGGTAAGACGCATGGAGAGGCGCGGATAAACCAGCACATCTATCAGATCATAGTAGCGCTGCACATTATTATGCGGCACACGCCCGGTAAAGATTACTTTATCTTGCACGCCCAATTCCGTGGCAAGCTGTTTTAGCGCCTCTTCTTGCGGCCCGCCGCCTACCAACAGAACACGGGCGCGTGGAAAATCTCTGAGCATCAACGGCAAGGCCCTCAGTAATACCGCAAGCCCTTCATAGGCGTAGAAGGAACCGATGAATCCAAAAACCAGACAATCTTCCAAACCGAGCGTGCGCTTGAGGGCAAGGTCAACGGTCGTATCTCTGGAAAATTTTATGATGTCCACGGCGTTGGGAATGACGGTCACCTTATGTTCCGGTATGCCACGCGCGACGATATCGCTGCGGAGGCCCTCACAGATGGTGGTCACGGCGTCCACCCGTTTGAGCACATAGGTCTCCATGGCGCGGGTCAGCCGGTAGCGCAGCCCCCCTTCCCTGCTGGTGCCATGATCCACAGCGGCGTCTTCCCAGAAGGCCCTGACTTCATATACCACGGGGATATTCAAACGGCGCGCCACCCTGAGCGCCGGGATGGCGTTCAACACCGGCGAATGGGCGTGCAGCACATGTGGCTTGATGCGGTGCACCACTTCTTCCAGCCGCTGCGTGGTCCCGCCCATCAGTGCAATTTCCTTCAAGCCGGGCAGCCCGGTGAATATCCCGTTGGCCGGGGAGGTACGGTAAAAGTGCCAGCCGTCCACCTCTTCTTCCATCACGTTACAGCCTTCTTGCTTGGGACCGGTGAGGTGAAACGTCTCCCATCCCAGCGCCCGCTGCTGCTCGAGAATCGAAAGCGTGCGGAAGGTGTAACCACTGTGCAGCGGAATCGAGTGATCGAGGATGTGCAAGATGCGCATGGCTCAGACGGCGGCCTTCAGTGCGGGAGCGGCCTGCGCGCCCATGACGTTGCGCAGGAATGATTCGAACATCAGCAACGACCAGAGCGGCGCACCGTAATCACGCAACCCCGACTGGTGCTGCTCAACCATCTGGTGCAGAAAGTTCGGATTAAACAGCCCCGTGTCCGCCAGCGTCGCGCCGAGTACACTGTCGCGCACCTTTTGCCTCAAAGGACCACGAAACCAGCTTGCCAAAGGTACGGAAAAGCCCATTTTCGTCCGGTACAGAATCTCGTTTGGCAAATAAGGCTCCAGCGATTTTTTGAGCAGATATTTTCCCTCCCCGCCGCGCAGCTTGAGTGCAGGAGATAAGCTAGCCAGCCATTCCATCAACGGGTGGTCCAGCAAGGGCTCGCGCACCTCGAGGGCGTGCGCCATGCTGGCTCGGTCCACCTTGGTCAGGATATCGCCGACCAGGTAGGTCTTCATATCAAGATATTGCACGAAAGACAGCGGCTCATCCGTGGGCGCGCGCGCGGCGTGGCTGCGCAAGACTTCAAGGGCGGTGTAATTTTGCAGGTCGGCGCGAAACTTATCGCTGAATAATTTGCTCCGCATGTCATCGCTCATGACGGAAACACTGTGAAAATAGCCCGCCGCCGAATCGCGCGCCAACGCCTCAAGGGTTGACTTGGCGCGGAACAGCTTCGGCGCCCAGTCCGCCTTCGGATACAGCCTGCCCATCGCGCCGAATAGCGGCCGGCGCAAGGCCAACGGCAGCAAACTCCGCAGCCGTTCTTCATAAAGGTGATAGCGGTAGCGCCGGTAACCGGCAAAATTTTCGTCGCCGCCGTCGCCCGACAGCGCCACCGTCACCGTTTTGCGCGCCAGTTCGCAGACGCGGTAAGTCGGGATGGCGGAACTGTCTGCATAGGGTTCGTCGTACAGCATGGCCAGCCGATCCACCAGATCGAAGTCGTCTTTATCCACCTGTTCGACACGATGGCGGGTGCGGTAACGATCCGCCACCTGTTGCGCATAAGCAGATTCATTGAACGCCGGGTCGCCAAAGGAGATGGAACAGGTATTGACCGGTTCCGTCGAGAGGCCCGCCATCATCGCCACCACCGCGCTCGAGTCCACACCCCCGGAAAGAAAGGCGCCCAACGGGACTTCCGAGATCAAACGGATTTTAACGGCTTCGCGCAATCTGACTATCAGCTCTTCGCGCGCGTCTTGTTCCGGGATAGCCGGGCCGGACTTGAAAGATATATCCCAATATTGTTTGGGCTGCGCCCAGGGTTGTCCTCGTTGCAGGGTGAGTGTATGGCCCGGTGAAAGTTTCAGTGCGTGTTTGAATATCGTGCGCGGCTCAGGAACATAGCCGTATGCGAAATAGTCCTCAATGGCAAAGGGATCCAGCTCGCGCTGCAAGCCGGGATGAACCAGCAGGGATTTGAGTTCCGACCCAAACAGGAAGGTACCGTCGGGAAGCGCCGCATAGTACAGCGGCTTCACGCCCAGGCGGTCGCGCGCGAGAAAAAGGATGTGCCGGTTACGATCCCATAGACCGAAGGCGAACATCCCGCGAAAGCGCTGCACACAGGCCTCGCCCCACTGTTCCCAGGCATGGACGATGACTTCGGTATCGCAGTGGGTGCGAAAGGTGTGACCGAGTTTCTTCAATTCCTCCATCAAGTCCGGGAAGTTATAGATCTCCCCGTTGAATACCACCACCACGCTGCCGTCTTCATTGAACAGGGGTTGCTGTCCGCTGGAGAGATCAATGATCGAGAGCCGCCGGTGCCCTAGTCCCAGGCCAGGCTCGAAATGCACACCGCCTTCGTCTGGCCCACGATGAAACTGAGACTGATTCATCCGCTCCAGCAGCGGGCGATCCATCTCGCGCTGCGCATGTGTATCAAATAGACCAACTATGCCGCACATCGTGCTTCCCTTCTGTTCAACTGCGTTGGACTAGGCACGAAACCCAACATGGAGCTTCATATGTCACTAGTTGCCGCCAGGGCACTGACCTTTAATGCTAAGCGGCTTTTTTGACAGTTAGCTTGACGCGCATTCCAGCCTTGGCGAGTATATTAACCAAAGCGTCTAAACTGAACTTGTCGATCTTTCCCTTGAGCAGCAGATTAAGGCGGGGCTGGGTAATACCCAGCGTGTGCGCCGCTTTCTCCTGGGTCACCCCTTTGGCCAGATCGCGCACCTTCGCCATCAGCTCCGAGCGCAGCAAAAGGTTTTGCGCTTCTTCATCTGGAAAACCAAGGTCACGGAAGACGTTTCCGCTACCCTCTGTGATTTTCAATTTTTTTTTCATGACGATTTCCTCTGATTCACCAATTCACGGTAGCGCTGGGTTGCCAAGTCAATATCGCGCTTCGCCGTTTGTTGCGTCTTCTTGGCAAAGGCGTGGAGTATATAGACTGCTTCAGCAAACTTTGCCACGTAAATGACCCTGTACTGATTTTCGGCACGAATGCGAACTTCTTTCACGCCAAGCCCGATGCTGGGCATAGACTTCCAGTCTGACGGCTCCCTGCCTTTTTGTATCTCGTTGAGTTCGAAGCCTGTCTCGCGCCGGGCCTCGTCTGAGAATTCACGGACAGCTTGTAGGCTATCGCCAATCCACCTTAACGGCTTCATCCGTTATTATTCCAGTTCTGATATAAAATGCAAGAGGGCTACTTCGCTTTCATGGGTTTGACCAGGTCCGCACTACTCTTAAGCCCAGCCGCCCCTATCATCGTCGCTCCTTCTGAAACCGCCAACCCGTCCATGATCTCCGCCCTGCAGCAGCCGGTCATAGACATTCATATAATTCTGCGCCATGGCCTCGATACTAAAAAGGCGCGCGGCCCACTCGCGCGCGGCAAGACCCTGCCTTCTGCGTTCTTCAGGATTCCCCAAATAGTAGCTCAACGCCTCCGCCATCGCGTGAGGATCACCCGGCGGGACCAGTTGTCCGGTACGCCCTGCCTCGACCAGCTCGGGGTTCCCCCCCACTCGCGTGGCCACCACGGGCAGGCCGCTCGCCATGGCCTCGAGGATGGTGTTGGAGATGCCTTCTCCGAGCGAAGGCGATACAAACACATCCAAGGCCCGCATGATCTCCGGCACGTCCGCCCGCTCACCAGGCAGCCACGCCAGGTCTGCGGCGTTTGCGGCCTGCAATTGCCCTAGACAAGACGCGCGGCTGGGGCCGTCACCCGCGATGACCAGGCGCAGCCGCCCTCTTGCCGCCGGCTCCCTCTCCAAAATCTGAAGAAATGCGCGCACCAGCGTCGGGTAATCCTTCACCTCGACCATCCGGCCCACGCTGCCGATCACGATTTCCCCGTCGCGCAGAAATCCGGGCGGGCCGATGGGGCTGCGTTCACCCTCGCGCGGATGAAAGCGCGCGCTGTCCACCCCATTGTAGATCTGGGCAATACGCTCCGGCGGCACACCCACGGTCTGCACCAGCCAGCCCTGGAGGTCCCGGCTCAGGGCGATGTAGCGGTGCACCAGCGGGCGCGCCAGCTTGCGCAGCAGGTTGTACTTGCGGCTGCGGCCATGCAGATCGAATACGTCCCGCCCGTGTTCGCCGTGAATTCTGGCGCTCACACCCGCCAGGCCCGCCACGAACTGACCTTCCAGGGCGGACAGGTTGCGCGTGTGCACGATGTCCGGCCGCAATTGCCGCAACAACCGCCACAGCCGCCAGTAAAGCCCCAGGTCGTGCCCCGGCTGCTTGTCCAGGGCGTAAAACCGCACATCTTCGCGTTCAATGCGCTTGCGAAAATCGGTATACCCATCCAGACACACGACCGCGTGCCGGTAGCGGTCTGCGGGCATGCGGTTGATCAGGTTCACCAAGCCATTTTCCAGACCGCCCACGTCGAAGTGGTGGATCACATGCGTGATAAGCGGCGCTTGTCTCATACCTCGTCCATGCCTGCCGGTGAGTAACGCCAACCCCGGGCGCCGGGCCTACTGATGCGATACATCCTTGAGGCTCGCTTCCATGCCCGGCAGCATATCGTTGAGAAAGGCTTGCAACACGGACGCCGCCTCTTCCGGTTGTTCATCATAGGGCGCGGCGATAATAATCGCGGCGCCCTCGCCCCGTCCGCCGAACAGCCTGGTCTTGGCGAGCAGCAGTTTGGCCAGATAAGGGTTAACGGTATCCTGCTCCTGAATCCGGTTCCAGTTCCACACCAGCAGGCGCTGCGCAGGGGAGCGCAACTTGGTCTGCACCACGCGCTCCTGCCGACCGGCCAGCACAATAGTTCGATAGCCTTCGCCAACCTTGCTCCACACCGGGTGTTTCTGGTGCACCATGACGTTGGTCGAGGTCACCAGCTCCGCGCCCTGCCGCTGGGTCCGATAATAGCCCAGATAGACGCTCACGGTCTGATCGCCTTTACGGTAAGTCTGCATGATGGAGGCATCCGGGTGGGCGTACTCCGGCCGCCAGCCCGAAAGCGGGGTGCTCTGTGCCTGCCAGCCTCCCGCCGGGGCGGGAACAGGCATGTCCAATCCTGCGGTAGAGATTGGCTTGTCCTCCAGATGGGCTGCGTAACCCGGCCACAGCGCGGAAATCGCCATGGCGAAGACCGCCGCAATCACCATGCCCCGCAACGGGACAGGCTTGTCAAATTCCCGCGGGGGAACAGATCTTTCGAGGGTGCCGATCTCCTTGTCGTCTTCGCGCCAGAACGAGCCCATCCAGAACAACAGCAGTATGACCAGACCGAAAAACACCCAGCCGTAAAGGTAATGATCCACACCCAGCGCCAGTTTCATGTCGCTCAGGTGGGCGATCATTACGATCATGTAGGCGCGCAGTCCGTTGGCGAATATCGGCACGACGATCGACAGGAGCACAAACAGTAAACGCTTCCACAAGGTACGGTAGGTGAGGTAGGCATAGAGACAACCCAGCGTCAACGAGGCGATAAGATAACGCAGGCCGCTACAGCCCTCGACCACCGACCACTGTCCGCTGGGTATGGTGAAAAACAAACCTTCGCGATATACCGGTATACCGGTCAGTTGCAATGCGGCAACTGTAAAGTCGGCGGTGAACGCCATCAAGGGAGGGAGAAATATTTCCCCGAACGGAACCGCGAACAGTAAAAACAGTAACGGGAAGGCAAGCTCCCAGACTATCTTGCCGCCGAGGAGGGTCCAGACCAGCAGCGGGATCATCAACACCAGGCTGTATTGCTGCACCACCTTCACGTCGGCCAACCCGGCCAGCAGCCAAACAAATCCGGTCACCCCTAACAACAACAACGGCCAGTAGCTCGGCTCCGGCCTGAGCGCCAACACCGATCGCCGACGAGTCCAGATGAGATAGGCGCTGATGGGGAAAATCAAGAAACCGTGCGCGAAAGTCTCCGAACGCATCCAGATGGCCACGGCGGAGAACACGGTCTCCTTATACCACACGAACAGCCAGAGCATTACGAAGGTCGTCACGACCGCCGCAAGCAGCCAAGCCCTGCGCTGTGCGGCCGGGTCCAGCGGCGCCGATGTAACCAGCCCTGATTCAATCTTCATGGTGTTATTCCAATTTTCATTCAAAACAACAAAAAAAACGATTCACCGCAGAGGACGCGGAGAAAAAACAAACCCTTTCGATGTTATCCCTCTACATCCTTGATGGTTTGTGTATGTTCCTTTGTGCTTCTCTGCGTCCTCTGCGGTGAAAAAAAGCTTGACCCTGGAATCAGGCCTTAACCAAGCTTTCAATCTCGCCGATATTGGTATCCCAAGAATAACCGGCGAGCACTCGCTCACGCCCGGCCCGGCCCATGGCGGTTCCGCTGTCTTCATGGTGTTATTCCAATTTTCATTCAAAACAACAAAAAAAACGATTCACCGCAGAGGACGCGGAGAAAAAACAAACCTTTTCGATGTTATCCCTCTACATCCTTGATGGTTTGTGTATGTTCCTTTGTGCTTCTCTGCGTCCTCTGCGGTGAAAAAAGCTTGAACCTGGAATCAGGCTTTAACCAAGTTTTCAATCTCGCCGATATTGGTATCCCAAGAATAACCGGCGAGCACTCGCTCACGCCCGGCCCGGCCCATGGCGGTTCCGCTGTCGTCTTCAAGCAATGTGGCGATTTTGGATATAAACTCACCCTCTCCCGCCGCGACCAGCAATTCCTCGCCCACACTCGCGGAAATACCCTCGGCTGCCTCGACCGAGGCGATCACCGGCTTGGCCATCGCCATCGCCTCCAGCACCTTGTTTTGTATGCCCCGAGCGATACGCAGCGGCGCGACGGCGATCTCTGCATGGGCAAGATAAGGGCGGATATCGGCTACCGCGCCGGTGACAACGACGCCAGGCAGTTCCGCCAACTTCTTCACGGCAGGGACCGGCCGCGCACCCACAATGTAAAACCGGCTGTCCGGCCGCCTCGCACGCACCACCGGAAATACCTTGCGCGCAAACCATACTGCGGCATCCACGTTGGGCCAATAGTCCATCGCGCCGGTAAAGACTAACACACGTTCAGCGGCGCCATAAGGATTTGCATAGTCTCTCCGCGGCGAGAAATACTCCGCGTCCACCCCGTTGTGAATGGCATAGGTCTTGGCTGCGCTCTCCGGCGCAAGTTGTCTGAACAATTCAGCTTCGGCGTCCGACACAAATACCGAGGCGTCGAAGGCTTGCGCCACCTCGCGCTCATAACGCAACAACTGCTCGGCCTCGCGCTTGTATATCAAACTGAGCGGCCAGGGTTTAGTCAGCGCGTACTGCTTCCACTTGTCCGAGTCCACGTCAACAAAATCTACAATACGGCGGGCTTCCCCGGCGCGCATCGCATACTGCGCCATGACCGAGGAAAACACCACGATATTTCTGACAGGCAACCGGCTCAATAGGTCACTCACCCAGCGCTGTAGTCGCTCGTCCCGATAATAAAAAAGACTCAACGGCGCGCGCCGGATCAGCCCCGTGAGGCTGCTGATTCTCGCGGTGACGGGATTGAGGCCGGCGAAATGAGATTCGCCGCAAAGTTTGCGCACCGTCTCGACGTGCCGCCAGTCATCGGCATCGTCCACAAAGGTGGCGAGATGGACACGGTAGCGGGCGGACAAATATTTCAGGAAATGGTAAGACCGCACCTTGTCCCCTTTGTTGGGAGGATAAGGGATGCGATGGGTAAGGTAGAGCACGTCCTGCATCGCCCTAACCCAGATTTTTTACAACGTAGGGGCCGATCAGATTGGCCAGCGGCAACGGTAATCGCTGCCATAATTTGATGAATAATTGATATTTCGGGTTGAGGGGGTTGTGATCCGGCACTGCCTTGGCGCGGTAGAGTTTGTACTCATAATGCAGCGGCTGCGGCTCGAAACCCCAGTTTATCTTGAAATCGTATGAGCCCGTACCGCGTTTGCTGCGGCCGTAATCGAATGTTTTGCAGCCCCGCGCAGCGGCGCGGCGCATGACCTCCCAATACATGAAATCGTTGCCGGCGACGTCGCGCGCCTGGTCGGTGCCGCCGCCGTAGTACGGCAGCGCCTCGTCGCGAAAATAAAAGTTGAGCACGCTGCTGATCACGCGTCCGTCCAGGGTCACCGTCAAGATCTCACAGCCGGTTCCGAATACTTCCTTAAGGATAGCGAAATAATTTTTGGCGAATACCGGCGTACCGAGCCGGTGCACGCTCTGTGAATAGGCGCTAAAAAAGCGGTCTACATCCTCATCAATCCCGCTCGCGAGGCCAGCCTTTATTCCCTTGCGCACCATCGCACGCTGCTTGCGCGGAATGGCGAGCATGTTCTTTTCCTCATCGGAATCTATCGGCTTTCTGAAGGTGACATACAAATCCTTGCATACCCAATCAGGGTGTTGCGGCGCGAGATTGCGGTATTCCAGATGGTCTACCTTCAAGCGCGCGGCCAGCGCCTGTCCCGCCTGGTCGAGCGACTGCCGGGCGGCCTGCGTCTCGGCCACAATCCCGCCATAGACGCAGAACGGCAGACTCACCAGGCTGTGACCGAACAACCGGCTCTTCACCTCGGCCAGCGGCAGTATGCCTACAATACGGCCGCCCGACTCGGCGTAGAGAAAATGAGTGCGATGCCCAAAGGCGCGTTCAATAACCGTCTTCCAACCGGCGCGATGAAAGAACGTGGCGCCGGGGGCAGCCTCGACAAACGCCTCCCAGCGGGCGACACCGGCGGGTTGCAGGTCCTTGATTACCACTTGCGTAGCGGGCGAATGACGCGCGACCCCGCGCTCATCCTGGGCCAAGGCAGTCATGACCGCCTCCCGAACGGGCAATATCTTGCATAGGCCTCATGGCGCCAGAAATATCCTGTCCATCCTGTCCCACAGGAAGTCCTTGAGCAGCGATCTCAGCCGCGGCTCCATGCGCCTTAGATTCAAATAGTGACGAAAGCGGGTCTTGTGACTGATGCCCGGCAGGCGCGGCTGGTCGGGATCTATCTCCCAGGGGTGAAAATAGAAGATGCAGGCCTGGCCGTCGGACCGATTGACCTGCCGCATGCACCAGCGCGAAAGATAATAAGGCAGCAAACGGAAGTACCCGCCTCCGCCGATAGGCAGCTTGCGGTTGAACAGCCTGATCGTCGTGACCGGCACCTCCAGCAACCCTTGACCTTCGCTGGGATGAAATGCGAAACGCGGCGCATTCGGCATACCGTAGTGATCATGCCGGATAGGATAAATGCTGGAGCTGTAGCGGTATCCCGCCTCCTGCAGGCATTGCAACGCCCACAGATTGTTTTCGCCTATAGAAAAACTGGGCGCGCGATAGCCTTTGACCTCTACGCCACCGATATCCTCCAAGAGATGCTTGGTGCGGGTAATATCCTCCAGGAACTCACCGCGGTTCTGTTCCGTCGCACGGTAATGGTCGTAACCATGACTGGCCAGTTCATGGCCCTGGGCGATTATCCTGCGTATCAAATCGGGATAGCGTTGCGCCAGCCAGCCGAGCGTGAAGAACGTGGCGTGCACCCCGTGGTCGTCCAGCATGGCGAGTATCGCGTCCACATTGCGCTCCACCCGGCAGGGCTGGTTGTGCCATGTTGCGCGGGAAATATACGGGGCGAAGGCCGAAACCTGGAAGTAATCCTCGACGTCTATCGTCATCGCGTTTCGTACCGGCGTCGGGGTTACGGTGTTCGTCATGAGCGGTTACCATCTCGGGAAGATCAATTTGAATTAGCCACGCTCAGCTTGCCGGCATCATTACTCAGCCACTCGTGCATCACCTCGGCGATACGCAGCGACGCCCGGCCGTCCCACAACTCCGGAATTCTGCCCGCCTTGCCGCCCTGCCGCACGATATCGTCGAATACCGCCAGGATGCGTTTTGGGTCCTGCCCCACAACGGTGTTGGTGCCCTCATCCACTGTTATCGGCCGCTCCGTATTATTTCTTAAGGTGATGCAGGGCACGCCCAAGGCAGTGGTCTCTTCCTGGATCCCCCCGGAATCGGTGAGCACCAAGCGGGCGTCTTTCATCAGTCCCAGCATTTCCAGATAGCCGATGGGCGGCAGACAGGCCACGGAGGGGACATCCAGAATGGGTGTTAACGAGAATTGCTCTATCATGGTCCGGGTACGCGGATGCATGGGGAAGATCACAGGCGCCTGCAGGCTGATCTCGCGGACGGCCAACAGCAGATTTTTCAAGATCGAGGCATCGTCCACATTGGAGGGGCGATGCAGCGTCAGCACCGCATACTCCGCGCGGCCGTTCAGAAAATCTCCCTTTCCGGCAAGCTGTAGAATTTGCAAGGGCGGAACGGCTTGTTTCAGATTGTGGTGCAACGTATCTATCATCACATTGCCGACGAAGTGGATGCGTGACGCTTCAACGCCCTCGCGCAACAGATTGTCGCGCGCGCCTCGTTCGGTGATGAACAAGAGATCGGAGATCTGATCGGTCAGCACCCGATTGATCTCCTCGGGCATGGCGCGATCGTAGCTGCGCAGACCCGCCTCGACGTGCACCACCGGCACGCCCTTTTTAGCCGCAACCAGCGCGCAGGCCAGGGTGGAATTTACGTCGCCGACTACCAAGACCGCTGCGGGCCTCTCCTGATCCAGCACCGGCTCAAAGCGGCGCATAATCTCAGCGGTCTGCACCGCATGGCTGGCCGATCCCACCTCTAGATTCGTATCGGGCCGCGGGATATCCAGCGCCTCGAAATACTGATGGTTCATCGCAGCATCATAGTGCTGGCCGGTGTGCACCAGATGCAGATCGAAGGACTGGCTTTTTTTCATTGCGGCCATAACGGGCGCAATTTTCATAAAGTTGGGGCGTGCGCCCACCACACATAAAATCTTGGAGACAGGACCGCCGCGAGAAATCGAATGACCCATCACTGGCCCTCTTTGCGGAGCCGCTCCACACTGGGTAGAGCCAGAATTTCCCGCAACAGCTTCAGCACCTTGATGACGGATTTCTCCATTTGGGAAATCCTGTCTTCGAGTCTGGCCAAATTCGACTGTATCTCCAGCTCCTTTTCCTCACGAAGAACGCTTGCCTCGATATCCGAATCATAGCTTCGAGGTTCGCCAGTGCCGCCTACTTCGCCAACGAGATCCACGATGACTTCTTTAACCGCTGCCTGGTCAAGGGCGTGCATATCCTCCAGATAACCCAGCAGCATCAGCCGGTCGCACAGGGTATTAATCTTGCGGGGGATGCCGCCGGTATAGTTATAAATCGCACTGAACGCATCCGCACTGAAGGAGGGATCACCCTTCCATCCCGCAGTCTGTAACCGATGTTCGATATAGGCCCTGGTTTCCGGCTCATCCATCGGCCCAAGGTGGTAAGAGGCGATGACCCGCTGCCGCAGTTGCTGCATGTCTTCGCCCTGCAGGGTATTGCGAAACTCCGGCTGACCGAGCAGAAAACTTTGCAGCAGAGATTTTTCGCCGCATTGAAAGTTGGACAGCATGCGCAATTCTTCCACGGCGCGGGGGGTCAGGTTTTGCGCCTCGTCAACCACCAGCAACGCCCGCTTCCCCTGATTGTGCAGCGACAGCAAAAACGCCTCCAGCTTTTTCAGCAGGATCGCCTTGCTGGCATCTTCGTGCGGAAGGCCGAATGCGGCCACCACCATGCGCAGCGTGTCATCCGCATCGAGTTGAGTGCTGACCAGATTGGCCGCCACCACATGTTCCGTATCCAGTTTGCGAAACAGATTGCGCACCAGGGTGGTTTTCCCGGCGCCGATCTCACCGGTGATGACGATGAATCCCTCGCCCTGATGCAAACCGTATTCCAGGTACGACATCACGCGCATGTGTCCGCGGCTGCCGTAGAAGAATCGAGGGTCGGGATTTAGCTGGAAGGGTTTGGCATGGAGGTTATAGAATGCCTCATACATAAAAGCGTGTCTGCCTTAGAACCTCATATCCAGTGATACCGTAAGGGCATTCTCTTTATAGTCATTACCGGCCTCACTAGAGTCACGCTCCGTGTGGCGCAGATCCGCAGAACCGTTCATTTTTTTCGCCAGACGCGTGCGTACACCCAGCCTGACCGTCGCCAGGTCGTCCTGCCGCCCCGTATTCTTGAACTCGTTGCGAGAGTATGAGACGCCGAGGTTTGAGCTGGTGCGTGGCGTCAGGCGTGAATTCCAAAAGGCGCTGGCGCCGAACTGTTTGATATTGCCGCTCAGTAAAAAATCATCGCTGCCCGGAGCGCCGTTTGGAACTCCGGCCGTCTGTGAGGTGCGGTCTACATTGAAAAGGCTGAAGACCATGGTGTTCCTCACGCCGTTCAGACTCACCGCGGCCTGCAGGCGTTTTTGCAAAAACGCCCGATTGGTGAGAAAGTTAAGCGACCCCGCCACGGTGCGCGGCAATCCGTTCTGAACGATAAAATCTTCGATAAACTGCGCACGAATTAGCGGATCCGGAATGGCCGAGCTGAATTGGCTGTCCAACAGGCTGGCGATATCAACAGCCGTCGGGATAAAGAACTGCGAAAGTGTAGTCGTAATGTCTTCGGTGTAACTGACGGACCAGACCGTGCGGCGGCTCCGCTGGCTATAATCGAGAAGATAGGTATCCCCAAAATAGCGCCTGCCGAAACGGGCTTCAAGCTTGGTCCGTATGGTCGGCGTCCAGGCAAAACCGGCGTCCCAGAAGGATCCCTCTGGTTTGGGTCCGAGGGTCAAGAAGGTGTTATTCTCATAACCATAAGAACCCACCAGACTCAGCTTACGGCTCAACAAATAGCGCAACTCACCCGAGAATCTCTCTCTCTGATAGTCCTGAAATTTTGTGTTGTTTACATATTCCTTGCTATAAAGCAGCCGCCAGCCCAATTTATAGAAGGCCCTGGCGCTATTTAACTCGGCATTGACGCGGTCGGACTGGCTGTCCGATATGCCGGCTGCGCTGGTGCTGGCTGCATTATGCGTGTACCGCACCAGATAATTTGCAAAGTTTCCCAACCTGCTGCGGATATAGGGGCTGATCCGGTAAGTCCTTACATCCGCGCGATTACCCGTAACATTGACATTATCGGAACTCTGTACACCCAGCAACGAGATGTTTTGCTGGGAAATGGATGCGCTCGCGTCAGTATAAAAGAAGTCTTTCACCCACTCGGCGTTCGCGTTTGCGCTTAACTGGTGGTTGGTATTGTTGCGGCGGCTGTCGCGCAGATAGGTCAGAGTTTGCAGGGTGTAGGCCGCATTGACCTTTAACCGGTTACCCGTTTTGCTCACTGAAACACCGGGATTGATCTGAGTGACAAGCTCGCTCTGCTCTTGACCCTTGGGCGCCAGCGCCACATTGTCGGTATAGGTTTCCCGCAGATTGAGGCGTGGAGTGACGCGCCAATCCGCAGCATCCGCATCAGGCGCCATCAACCATAACGAACACAACGCCGTGTAGCAAAAGGAAAAGGATAGGGCCAGCCGGCCGGGCCTCGCAGTGGGTTTGTGAACTGAAACTGCTCGCATCCCGCGGCGGTCGTGATTATTTGCCATAGCCGCCATACTGCCCGTAGCCGTAATAGTCTGCACCCGTGAGCGCATTGCCCTTATTGAGCAACAGACTGACGACATCGCAGGATTCGATCTGACGCAGCGCCTCCTTAAGCGCCTCGTGGGTCGTCCTTTGCGCCTCGACGATCATCACGATCTGCCCCATGTGAGTGGCCAGAACCCGTGCCTCAGTGGTCGACAGCAACGGTGGAGAGTCAAAGATAATGATACGGTCCTGGTAACGCTGCGCCATATCCCGCAGCAAACGGTTCATGGCCTCACTGGCCAACAACTCCGTGGCGTAGCGATGCCCCCGTCCGGCGGGCAGGATGGAGAGCTTCTCGACGTTAGTCCTGATCAGCACATCGGAGAGTTGAACGTGCTCGTCGAGCAGTACATCCATGATCCCTTTATCCGCTTTAAAGCCGAAAAACTTTGGAATGGAGGGCTTGGCGACGTCGGCATCCACCAAGAGCACCCTGTGATCCATCTCCATGGCGATGCTCATCGCAAGGTTGATCGAGCAAAAACTTTTCCCTTCTCCGGGAAAAGAGCTGGTCACCATAATCAGGTTGCCATTTTTGACCGGCGCGGCGCCCTGGTTAAAGGCGTTCATAATCAAGGGACGCTTAATCAGCCTGAACTGCTCGGCGATCTGCGATCTCTCACCGTCTGGCGTAATCATCCCCGCCTGCCGTAACTTGGCGAGATTGATATTCTCATGACGAGAGGCCTGTTCCGGCAGGCGAGGGGTAGGCCCGCGTTGCGGCTCGGCCGGCGGCTGGCCGGACATAGGGGATTTCACCCCATCACCCAGCTTCTCCCTGTTGATCGCGGCCTCGATTATTTTTTCGTCACGATCCCGCGCGATCTTTTCGCCGTCAGAAGCCGGCTGAATCGGCTTTACAGTTTCTCCAAGTTTGCCCGCCGCCTTTTCAATAATGCTCATAGAAGTCCCCCTGCCACGCCGCTAGGCAAGCTTGGCGGTCAAAAACAACATTGCCATAATCGCCGCGTAGGCGCCCAACAAGCTCAAAAAGGACAAAATAAAAGCGATGAGCCGGTTCTTGTATTTCCTGCTTTGCTGGCGGGTCCAGGTCATGGAAACCATCCCCAGCAGGGGCAGGCCGGTGACCTCACGCAAGGTGCGGGGATCGTTAAAGGTAGGTCGTACTTGACTGACAAAAAATGCCAGAGCGAGACCGCCTATCAAGCCTCCCAGGAGAACCAGCGACATTAACTGCGGGCGGTTGGGCCCGCTGGGAGTAATTGGCACGCGAGGCGGATCAACGATTCTGAAATCAACCGCGCCCTTGGTAGCATCGAGTTCTCCTGAAATCTGCGCCGATTCTCGCCGCGCCAGCAGCTTTTCGTAATTCTCCTTATGCACCGAGTAGTCGCGGTTGAGCTGAGTGAGATCAGCCTCGACTTGAGGCACCCTGTCCGCTGCAGCCTTAAGCTGTTCGTAACGGTTTTCGTACTCTTTTACCCTGGCCTGCATCGAAGCCACGTTTGCCTCAGCCTCGGACAAAGCGATGGACAGTTGTTGGTATAAAGGATTTGTAGTCTGGCCTTGACTGTGCGTCCCGGAAGAGGGGGGATTCAGTTTGGCCTCTTCCTTCTTCTGCGTCTCCAGTTGCTCAATGATGCGTTTGGTGGTGACAACATCAGGATGCTGCTCCGTATACCGGAGACGCAGGGCATCTAAATTTTTGGTCAGTTCTTGAATTCGCGCGTCAAGCTCCGGATTTGCCGGTGCTGGAGGCGGCTCATCAACGATTGCGGTGGACTCTACATCGGCCAGTTGATTTTTAATAGCATCACGCGCGCTTTCGGCCTCGCGCAAGTCGAGCTTGGCCTGATTCACATCACCGCTGGCCCCAGCCATCCTGCCAAAATAATCTTTCCCCTCCCCCGGCATCATACCCATATTCTGCCGTTTGAAGTCCCTCAAGGCGTTTTCCGCCACGATCAGCTTTTGCTCGTAGGCCTTGATCTGCTCATCAATGAAACGCCGGGCGGAATCCGCATCCTTTCTTTTATCCCCCAGGCTGTCTTCGACAAAGATCGTCAATAACGCCTGTACGACCCGCTTGGCGACTTCCGGCTTTCGATGACCGTAGTTGATTACATAGAGGTTATCCCTGCCGGCGCTCTGAATCCCGATCTGTCTGGCCAGCCCATCAATGAGCGACTCCTTGTCCGACGCCGTCTTCGCGGTGATGTCGAGATCCGCCATGCTGACCAACTTCTCCAGATTGGGACGGCTCAACAAGGTCCGGCTCATCATGGCCACCTGTTGGTCCACGTTGAGCTGTACCACCATACCCGACAACAGCGGCTTGAGTATGGTTTGCGTGTCCACATAGACGCGCGCCGATGCGTCGTAGCGGTCGGGCAGGGTATAGACCACCGCCCAGCCGGCGACTGACACTACCCAGGCCACAATGATTACATACCAGCGATGCTGCCATATCCCCTTCAGGTAAGATAGCAGTTGGGCCATCAGATCATGCATCTGCAAACTCTCCTTGGCATTCTGAACCTTATAAGCGTGAAATCGGGGGCCTACTCGGCCAACGGCAATCTCAGCGCTGGGCAGCGGGAGCGTTGCCCAGCCAGGCTTAAAAAAAACTCTCCGGTATAATGAGCACATCGCCCGGACGGACTTCAACATTGGCCGAGATATCCCCGCCGTTGATAAGATCGTCCAAACGAATGCCGAACTGCTCCCTCCCGCCGGACGTACGCAGGATGGTCGCGTTGTTGCCCGCCGCGAACTCGGTCAAGCCGCCCACGGCGATCATCACATCCAGCAGCGTCATATTCTCCCGATAGGGCAGCGACTGCGGCTTGGTGGTCTGGCCGACGACGCGGATCTGCTCGCTGTACGGGCCCACGAAATTGGTCACGATGACCGTGACGACCGGGTCCTGAATATATTTTGACAGGGCCTTTTCGATCTCACGCGCCAACTGCGTGGAGGTCCTCCCGGTGGCCGGCAGGTCTTCCACAAGCGGCGTCGTGATCTTGCCGTCGGGGCGGACGGGAACAGACATGGATACTTCAGGATTGCGCCAGACGATGATATTCACGTTATCGCCCGGACCAATCAAATAATCATGCGCAGGGACGCTGGCGGTAGAAGAGGGGCCGGGCGGGTAAGGGGTCCCGCAACCCCCTAATAAGGAAAGCGTAATCATGAAGCCCAAGGCTTGGAGCCGGCGTATAGAAAAAATTTGTATTTTCACTTGTCTTCACCCCTCTCTAGAAATGCCAATTATGACTAGCAAATATCAAGCCATCCCTTGAGGCAGATATTGTGCTATGGTACTGTTTGCCCGCTATTCCTAGCTTATCGAATAGATGGACTTTAACTTTGACTTTCCCGAACTGTCCCTCTTTAAAGGGCAGTAAAAGCCACTTCACCATCCCAAAGAACTTAGATTCTATATCCGAATCTCTCTGGAAGTAAATGAATTTTCTATTTAATTGTATGAGATTGAAAATTTGGCACAAATCCTGCATTCGTATACCAGACACCGCTTTCTGGCCAAGGGATAGCAAAATAAACTATGCTTAAACACTTGACCAGCTTATCTAACGACTCGCCGGGCGAGCTGAAGTTTAGTGACGGTGTGCAGAACATGCATCTAGTAACTTGGCCGTTATGGAAACGGGAGGGCCGCGGCATGAAACCCACCACTATCGTTGAAGTACCTTTTGAATCTCCGTATGAGATTAATGCGTTACCACTTGATGAGTGGGATCCCACACATACTAGCGACCCTACTGTAAAAGGAGGCTCGTTCAGAATCCGGCTTGCCGATACGCATGGTCAGCGTAGCTCCGCCAACATGCTCATCGACAAAATGTATTCTTGGAGAGGCTATACTCCCTCACCCCCTATCCGGGAGATTCCAAACAGAATTACACTGGTGGCCCACAAGAATGATCACATTATAGGCACGATTACCTTGGGGTTTGATTCTTCCATTGGCCTTTTGGTTGACGAGCTTTACAAGCAAGAGATCGACCCTATCCGCAAACAAAGCCGTAAACTTTGCGAATTCACTAAACTCGCGGTAGACGGTGGTGTCAGATCGAAACGGGTCCTGGCCTCGCTGTTCCATATAGCCTACATCTACGCACACAATCTTCATAACAGTACCGACTTATTTATTGAGGTCAACCCGCGCCACGCCAAATTTTACGAAAAAATGCTGGGGTTTAAGCAATATGGCCCTGAAAAGCACAATCAGCGAGTAAACGCACCCGCCGTATTGTTATGGCTTGATCTTGATTATGCCCATCAACAAATACAAAAATTTGGCGGGAGATTGAGCCTCACCAGATCTGAAAAATCACTTTACCCCTACTTTTTCTCCCCGGCGGAGGAAGAAGGCATCAGCCACCGGTTAGCACTTTCAAGCTGACCGATAATTCATCGCTGTTATTCACGGCCGCCCACCGCTAGACTCGGCATGTTTTCCTACAATCAGGCGTTTTCGCGCAACCTCGGGTGGGTCACTCCCCAGGAACAAGCGGTTCTTCGTTCCAAACGCATCGCCATTGCGGGCCTGGGCGGAGTCGGTGGTAGTCATCTATTGACCTTGACCCGTTTGGGGATAGGCTCCTTTCATATTGCTGATTTCGACACCTTTGATCTGGTCAACTTCAACCGTCAGGCAGGGGCGACGCTTTCCAGCCTCGGGCGTCCCAAGGTCGAAGTGTTGGCCGACATGGCCAAGGGCATCAATCCTGAGATAAACATCAAACCCTTTCCCTCAGGCATTGATGAATACAACCTGTCGGAATTTTTTACAGAGGTAGACCTGTACGTAGACGGCCTGGACTTTTTTGCCCTTCCGGCGCGCCGGGCTGCCTTTACCGCCTGCGCCAAACTAGGCATTCCTGCCATCACCGCCGCCCCTCTGGGCATGGGCGTCGCCTACTTGGTTTTCATGCCCGGCGGCATGACCTTCGAGGACTATTTTTGCCTGCAAGGACTGGAAACCGAGCATCAGTATGTAAATTTCCTGGTTGGCTTGAGCCCCAAGGGCTTTCATCGGCCTTACCTTGTTGATCTCACTCGCGTCAGCCTCTCTGGACGGGATGCACCCTCAACGGTCATGGCCTGCCAGTTATGCGCAGGTGTCGCCGGCGTGGAAGCGCTCAAGATTCTGCTAGGACGCGGCAAGGTATGGGCAGCTCCTCACTACCATCATTTCGACGCCTACCAGGGAAAATGGGTGCGCGGCTGGCTTCCTGGCGGCAACCGTAACCCGATGCAAATTCTCAAGAGGCATATCGGCTATCGAATGTATGCGCGGCTATCCAGAAATTCACCGCCGGGAGCAAGCACCCCACTCCCATCAGAAATAGAAAACATCCTCGAACTGGCCCGCTGGGCGCCGAGTGGCGATAACGCCCAACCGTGGAGATTCGACATCGTAACCGATGACAAACTCACTATCCATGTAACCATACCGGACACCAATGTCTACGAGTACAACAATGGCCAGCCTTCTTTACTTTCCTTAGGATTTTTGCTCGAAAGCATACGAATCGCGGCTACCCGTTTTGGGCGATCCTTGACTTGGGCGTATCAGCAAACCGGAAGGCATGAGCACGCCATCAATGCTGAACTTCCCGTACACCCCGAGGTAACTGAAGACCCCTTGCTTTCTTTTCTCGCCATACGCTCGGTGAACCGCAGACGCTACAAGATGATCCCTCTTACCCCAGAGCAAAAACAGGTGTTGACAGCAGCATTGGGCAATGAACTCGAGATACGCTGGCATGAAACCCTTGGTGAGCGCTGGCGTATGGCGCGCATCAATATGCTTGCCACCAACGTCCGCTTGCGCATTCGAGAGGCATTTGAGGTGCACCGGCGAATTCTCGATTGGGAACGGGAATTCAGCATGGAAGGCGTGCCTGTTAAGGCGATTGGGCTTGATCCGCTCACATTAAGGACCATGAAATGGGTAATGCAGGATTGGCCCAGGATGCATTTCATGAATCGCTTCCTCGGCGGCACCGTCACTCCCCGTGTCGAGCTGGACCTGCTGCCGGGTCTGTTTTGCTCCGCGCATTTTAGTATAACGCGCAAGAACACCCCCGCCGCCGGAGACGAGACACCTTCTTTAGTAAGGGCCGGCCAAGCGCTTCAACGTTTCTGGTTGACGGCAACCCGTATAGGACTGGTGATGCAGCCTGGCTTGGCGCCGCTCTGTTTCGCCCATTATGGCAAACATAAGATCGCCTTCACAACCGATAACGCAATCCATCGCAAGGCGGAACATTTGGCCGCCAAGTTAAGCCAGGCGTGCGGGATTCAGGACAGCGATAACCTGCTTTTCATGGGACGGATAGGGCCCGTCTCAGCCAGGGTTGAATCCCGTTCGATAAGGCGTCCGCTTTCAAGCCTTTTGAATACCCCGGAGGCGAACCCAAAGTAATCGCGTACTCCTAAGGAAGCTCTGATTTATGCATGTTGAACCGCCAAGACGCCAAGAACGCCAAGACTTTTATTTACAAATTCAAGCCTTTTTTCTTGGTGACCTTGGCGCCTTGGCGGTTGGCGATATATTTTTCAGAGTTTCCCTAACGAAACGGATCGTTCCTTAACCCGCCCAACCGGAAGAAAAAGCGCAAATCGTCCAGATCACGGCGGTAACGTGACGGGAGCTTTTGACGCATCTCTCTTAACCGCTGCTGCAACGCATCCGGTAACGGCTTGTCATCGCTTTTGATCAGCACAAGAAAAGGCATCTTGAAGGTACTGTAAACCGTCGCATGAGGGGGAAGACATCCCCTTGCAGCAACCTGAAAGTCTTCGAATAAAAACGCGGCGCGCAACGAACGTTCGTAATCCAGCGAAAAAAGATGCGGTTGATGCCGGGCGTTCATGTAGGCGAAAAATAGCACAGACTTAAGTGACTTCAGGCGCCCAAAATCGACCAGATAGAGCGCGCCGCCAGGGCGTAAAATACGCTCGATTTCCCGGAAACAGTCCCTCAGAAGAGTATGGGTCGGAAGATGATGAAGGGCCATGGTGCTTATGACGCCATCGGCAGCGTGGTCCGTCATACCCTCCAGACGGGTGATATCGCCCTGGGAAAACTTCACATTAGAGAGACCTAAATTTCGGACATGAGTTTCCGCGCTCTCCAGCATGGCGGGGGAGAGATCAATCCCTAGGAAGGAAATATGAGGATTAAGTCCGGCGACTTGCGCCAATTGCGTGGCAGGACCGCAACCAAGATCAATCACCTTCTGGCAACCCTGGATCACCTGAGAGATCCGTGCGGAATGAAACAGGTAGGCGGCCGCCATTACTCCGTCGGCCCGGCCCGCCTCGCTATAAGCGGCCACCTGCCCGGGATCGTCCATGACTAAATCAGGCTCAGGCTCGCGGGGTAATGTCCGCTCGCTGAACACCTCCCGGAGAAGGGTTGGAATCAGGGATAATTGCGGCATCGAAACATCATAAAACAAAAGGCCTCCCCTTTGCCAGCAAAGGGGAGGCCTGTGTCAGACTGGATTAAATCAATCTGTCAGACTGTAAATTCCGCGTTAAGCCCTACGGCGGCGGCTTGCGAAAAAACCAAACGCCGAGAGGCCAATACCCAGCAAGGCTATACTGCTGGGCTCCGGCACTGTTTGAAGGCGCAGATCAGCGGATCCGGAAAGCGGTTGATTGGCGGGCAAGAAGGCATTGCTGAAGCTGCTGCCCACCTGCGCATCGCCTTTACCATCGGCATCGGGGTCTCCAAGCGTATCCTTAACTAAGAAGGGCGCAGCAGCACCACCGACAATATCCAATAGTCCGGTTCCGCTACCGGCTATAAGCGCGCCGATACCATCAAGGCCCACACCGGTTGCGTGCAAAGAGATGCCCGTAACATGATTCGGAAAAGCACCCCCATTTGTATCATAGATGTTGTTGCCTGTCAGATCCAGCCAGAGAAGACCATTGCCGGTGCTGGCCTCGACAAAGTCAGCCGCTATGGCCGCCGGAGTCCCCGGGCCGACGGGGGTAAGCGCAGTATAACCCGCAAGCGAGGGGTGATCTGTATAAAACTTAACAGTACCACCCGTAAAGTCAGTGTGCGTGGGAGAAAGGAAACTAACAGCATAATTGTCAAAAACATAGGTTAGACGGGTATCATTGTCACCCGCACTCCAGGTTAAACCGTTCGTATCGAAAATTTGGGTCACCTCGCCATAACCGCTTAATATATCCCCTAGCGCAGTGACTACACCTTCATAAACACTGGCAACCTTGAAGAGAGGACTCCCGCCGCTGCCGATATTAACGCCATCTACAATAATGGCTGCAGTTGCCTGGCCGGAAAACGAAAACGCCGTTGCCAGCCCCATCGCTAAAAGTAGCTTCTTGTTCATAGCATTGCTCCTTAGTAAAACAGTTGAGTGTTGTCGGTACGGGTCAAATTACGAATCTCAACAGGTTCATTTGCAAACTCGATGCCATGTCTAAAAAAAAAATATAACTACTTGTTTTAATTAGTAATATTTTTCATCTCGTCTTGAGAATTAGACCTTCTCATCCTTCGACTGTAAAATTTTTCGACAGAAACATTCGGCATCCACTGGCTAGAAATGTGAGTTAAGCGAAAAATTACAGGGATTCCTGGCGAACTGCTCTAAAACCCTCATCTAGAGCACTCTAAATAAGTATTTGTTTTTATAGAGATAATTTAAAAACCACTGCCAGTATAACCACCACTGGTACAACCGGCCATCAGCAATGTACCCGGCTTTGGAAATGTAAAATTCTCTGACAATTTTATAGTTAGGGAAGCTCTGATTTATGCATGCTGAACCGCCAAGACGCCAAGAACGCCAAGACTTTTCTTTACAAATTCAAGCCTTTCTTCTTGGTGACCTTGGCGCCTTGGCGGTTGGCGATATATTTTTCAGAGTTTCCTTAGAGGATAATCCCATTTTCAAGGTGCTCAGAGAGCCGCCTTGTCTACCATCCCATAGCTTGATCTGCTCATCAAATATCTCAGATAACCGGCGTAACCATTAAAGACATTTCTTTCTGTAACAAGCCCTTCCTGACAAAAAATTTCATGCACCTCCGGTAACTTTGAAAACGGGATCCCGGGATAATAGTGGTGATACACATGCAGCGTAAAGTTTAAATTAGGGATCAATAGAGATTCCCACCAGCGAAGCTTGATAAGCGGGGTGGATTCCGCAACCGTCGGATGAACCAAGTTATATTTATGTTCACATATCGCTCCCCAGCGCACAAGAACTTGCAGAACGGTCATCAACGGCAGTATCCAGTAAAGAAGAAACAGACTCCATGTATTTGTCCATACGAGAAACATTATAAGAATCAGATAGTATCCCAATCGAGGCCATCTTTGCGCGGACGCCTTTCCTTTAACGGGGGATGGCATATCCATTTGTTTGGATTTTATGGTTTTCCACGTGCTGAGCCCAATAAAATCCTTTAATACCGTCTTCAGTAAAGCTCGTCCTGGCTGCGGAAAAGTCCATTCTTCCCCCTGCTTACGAAGATAATCAGGGTCTTTGTCCGTAAAATATTCACGGTGATGGGTGAGGTGGACATTGCGATACCCTTCCAGAGTGATCAATAACGGGTAGGCGGTCATGAAATTGGCTATATAATCACCGAGCTTCGATCTAAATGCTGACCTGTGACACTGCTCATGCAACAGTAAACCAAGAATGTTTTGGCGTGTACCGATCAAGAAAATCGCCAGGACAGTAACCCAAATGTTCTGGAAATAGTCCGCAATGAAGATTACCCCAATGATCGTTACCCACGCCATTGCAAGTTGAAACAGGAAACGGCCCGGATCAGGCCGCGCGAAAGCTTTTATTTTATCTCCCGCTTCTTTTGAGAGACTCGTTGCGTCGCCCATAACCGCCGGTGACAGGGGTTCACCCATTTCAAAAATGTCTACACCACTCTTCGCTGTCATCGTGTTCTCCTCCATTTCCCAGCCGCTCACAGCTGATTACTGAGCGTCAAGGAAATAATATGGAAACCTCTGACGTGTCAAAGCTTCCTTAACTATATCGTCCTCATTACTTATCTACTTTAACCCAAATAGTGTCATTTTTTGGCGCCTGCTGACTCGGAGGAAGATCGCTATTCGTGTGTTTGCGAATCGGGGGGTCAGGGCTGTGCCTGTTCGACAAAGGGATGCCGAAACAATTCCCGCTGGAACCTCTCTCGGTGTTCATAGGAGGAAAGACAAGGGAAAGAATTGACGACCACAACACGCAGGAAATAGTGGGCGACGCTAAGCCGTTGAACAGGTGTAGTAAAGCGCCCTAAACTGGGCAGGGCAGATTTTCACTTCGTGGCCTGAGACCTCTCTCCGGGATGGACTTATTCTGGGCTTCCTCAGCGGAGACTAAGAACTTATCCATAAATAATTTACCGCAGAGGGCGCAGAGGAATCAAGAAGGATTTGTTTCTCCTCCGCGTCCTCCGCGGTGAAGCTTTTTCACCGCAAGGGACGCAGGGGAACTATTTATGGATATGCTCTAAGCCGGCGTAAGCCCAGCAAGCCCGCCATGCCAATACCTAACAACCAATAGGTCGCTGGTTCGGGAACGGCCAGGAAACTACGGCTTGACCACTCTTCAAAGCCCGCGCTCGCGCCGTAATTGCCGGCTGGAAGGGCGCCGGGCGAGACCTGGGCGCCGGGCAGCGGACCCAAGGAAGGTGGAGGTGAGTTATTTTTTTTACTGCTGTTACCAACTATGTTACCTACACCGCCAAAAGAAGAATAAAGGTAAACATACTGTTGGTTATTCGCCCCGGTGAATACCGAGTCAGGGACGAGTACGGTAAGGTCTATCCCTTTGCCGCTGCCACTGAAGTTGGAATAGTCAAGCCCAATGGTATTGTTGGTGGTGCTGGTATCCAGGTCGTAGACCTTGGTGGCGGTATGGGTCCCGTTGGCGTAGCTTAAGGTATTGGTCGTAAGATTATAGTTGTCGAGATCACCAACAGACCCCAAAAAAATCCTGAAATCATCCAGGGAAAGATATTGCTCCCCCTGGCCGCTGGATTCGTTGATATCCAAAAAGAACTCGCGGTACAAGGTGCCATTGACGTCTTTAGTGGAAACCGTCGAAAGCAGTAAGGAATGCGTCCAACGATTCTGGTCTTTGGTATCAAATTCCACCGGCCTACCATCGGTGTTGTAGCCATTTTCCACGGTGTCGTTGCCGTTCTGGGCCTGGATCCTCACGAAGGGATCAAATACCCCCGTGCCGACTGTGGTGTCGTTGTCTGGCGTAGCAAAGATGGCGTTGTTAATGACCGCGTATCTGTTAATCCGGGTAAGATCATAGGCATTATTGGTTATTATAGGACTGGCAATCACTGTGCAACTCGCCAAGCCTAACACGCCAAGCAAAGGATTCAATAATTTAGGGTTGGTTAGCTTCTTCACAGCAAATCCTTCAATTTCTTTCCGCCAAGGCAGCACCTAGATTGGTTGTTCATACGCAAATAAAGCAATTCTCATGCCTTATTATTAAAATATTGATATTCATCATATTTATTTATATAAAAAATCAAAGCGTAAGTACCACTGTAAAATTATTCGACAAAACAACCTGCATTTTGTCAAAGTTGCTTCAATAACGCCCGCGCCTCGGTTTCCTCGGGGAATTTCTTGCCGGAGGAGAGCAGCCGCTCCAATTCGCGGCGGGCAAGCGCCTTCTCCCCGGCCTTGGCCAGGGCGGATGCATAGTGATAATGCACTAGCGGGACATCAGGGGCAAGCTCAAAGGCTTTCTGGAGCTTCTCTAGGCCCTGCTTAGTCTTGCCCTGTTCTACCTCTAGCCAGCCGAGCGTATCCAACATGCTGAAGTCGTCGGGCTTAACCTTGTTGGCCTTTTCGGCAAGCTCCAGAGCACGTGCAGGTTCACTCTTGCGCAGCAGCCAGGCCAGATTGTTGAGCGATTTCGGATCATTAGGTGTCTTTTTCAGTATGGCTTCAAAGGCGGCGATAGCCTCTTGTTCCCGACCCAACTCGAGATAGGCGCCGCCTAAAAAGACGGGAGCGCGGATATCGTCTGGATGAGATTTTTGCCAGTCCAGCACATTGGCGAGGCCACCTTTTTTATCGCCAGCCGCCCAACGCGTACGGGCTAGCGCAAACACCAGCGCGTCCTGCTCAGGGAATTTTTTCACCGCCGCCTCGACGACCTGAATGGCTTTCGGATAGTCCTTTTGACGGAGGTAGATTTCAGCTTCGATTCCCATCCCCTCCGGCGAATCTTGCGATTCTTGCTGTAGTTCGCGGCTTAGCCGGAGCGCCTCGTCCAGCTTGCCTTCATTGAGGTTAAGCCGGGCAAGCGCCGCTTTTGCCCGGGGATGAGAGGGCTGAAGTTTAAGCGCCTGCAACAATGCAGTGCGAGTTGCTGCTGCATCATTCAACGCAGCGTGGGCGGTAGAGAGATAAAAATTTGCATCTGCCGAGTCCGGCCGCAGTTGGACAATATATTTAAAATTCCCGAGCGCATTTCCGGCATCACCGGTCATAAGATATGCCAATCCACGCACCTCTAATAAACCGAGGTCATCCGGATGGGCGCGGGAGGCCGCTTGGCTGACCTCAAGCGCCTTTGAGGGGTTACCCGTATTCAGGTAGTTTCTCCCTAGAAAGACAGCGGGCTCCGCTACCTCCGGATATTTGCGCATCGTATGCTCCAAAATTTCCTTGGCCTTTTCCTGGTGTTGGGCTTTCAGCTCTAACTGGGATAGGGCTAGCAGCGTCGGCAGATGGTCTTTATTGTGATCCAATATTTTTTGGTAATAACTGCGCGCCTCGTCCAGATTTTGTTTGCTTAACGCGAGCTGAGCAAGGTTATGGGCAGCCGGTGGATAACCGGGTTGTAGCTCTAACGCCTTGAGAAAAGACCGTCGCGCGCCCTCTTGATCCTTTTCCATCAACAGCACCCCGCCTCGATAATTATGGGGCACTGGACTGTTGGGTTGTTTGGCCTGGAGGGCGTCAATCGCCTGCAAAGCCTTGTCAAACTGTTTGTTACGCATTAGGGTCTGGATCAATATCTCGTCAGCCTCTGGTGCGTCGGCATTGAGCTGAATGGATTTTTCAAGCTCTTCGATCGCTCGTGTGTTTTCTCCTTTTTGCAGCAGGGCTACCGCAAGATCGGCGCGTGATTCGGCTTTAGCAGGTTCGTGCTCAACAACCCTTTGCAGGTATTGGGTGGCAAGTTCATTCTCACCTATAGCCAGATGTATCCGCCCTAATGCACTCAGGCTTTGCGGGTCATCTATGTTAATGTTTTGTAGCGTCGTAAGCGTCTTTTCGGCCTGCTCCCTGTCTCCCATCTTTATCTGTACCGCCGCGAGCAGCGCTTGAATCTGAACGGCTTTGGGATAATGACGTGTGTATTGAGTAAATTGTTGTGCTGCCTGCTGATAATTTTTCAGGGCAGTGTTGGTGAACCCAAGCCACAGTATTGCGGGGAGATATCCAGGCGTAGCCTTGAGCGCGGTCTCAAACGAGGTCTTTGCGTCGGTATAGTTACGGTTCTTAAACTGAATTACGCCGCGCAAGTGAGTCACTATGGGATGATCCTTGGCTATCTTTGCCGCGGTATCGAGATCCTGGCCGGCCTCTTTGAGGCTGTTATTTTGAACCCGTACCGCGGCCCTCCCGAACAGGGCGTTCAAATTACCGGGTTTGCGCTGCAAGGCGCTGGTGTAGGCGGCCTCCGCCTCGATCAAGCGTTTGTTGTCGCGCTCCAGATCGCCAAGCAGGGACCAGGTGTCGCTGTTTTTGTCTTCCAGCTTTAATGCCTTCTGCAGCTCTGCCCGCGCCACATCCGGTTTGCCCTGCACCGCCGCGCAACGCGCCAGGCCCCAATAGGCGGGGACATAGCCGGCATCTTTCTGTTGCGACTGCTGGAACAGCAGGCACCCTTCCAGCTTGCCCAAGCCCAGTTGCGCCTGCCCCTGGATTTCCAGCATCCTGGCGATAGCACCCTGCGAGGAGTCAGGGCCGGGCTGGGTTTCATCGAGGGCGCGCTTGTACAAGCCTTGCAGCAGCAGGGCGCGGCCCATGGGCGCCTTGAGGCTTTCCGGATTAATACCGAGTTCCTGCGCGCGTTGCAGCTCCTTTTCGGCATCCCGGCCCTGCTCGAGGGTGACATAGGCCTCGCCCAGCAGCCACCTCGCCTCGGCGTTGTTCGGATTCTTCTGCAAGGCGTTTTTGAGGTTGATGACGGCCTCCTGGAGCTTCCCCTGGCTCTGGGCGGTCTTGGCCTTTTGCAGATATTCCTGATCGGTGTAGCTCTTGAGCCGCTCACAACCGCTAAGCCCTAAAAGACACACAGCCAAAGTCAGTCCAATTACCCTCGCCTGACCATGTCCGATGAAATTTTCCATCATGTCAGCTCTCCTAATTCCTTAATTCTTTTAGCAACTGTATGGCTTCCTGCTCCTGGGGAAATTTGGCGCCCCCGGAGAGAATGCGCTCCAATTCATCGCGCGCCTTGATGCGATCGCCGGACTTGAGCCAGGCTTGCGCCAGGTGATAGCGTATTTCTTGCGCGTCGGGCGCCAATGACACTGCCTGCTCCAGCAATCCCAATCCGCGTTCGGTCTTGCCCTGTTCGACCAGCATCCAGCCTAGCGTGTCCGCCACTGCGGCGTTGTCGGGCTTGAGTTGATACGCCTTTTCGGCATACTCCAACGCGCGCGGATCCTTGACCTGCTGATACGCCCAGGCGAGGTTGTTGAGCGCGACGAGATTGTCGGGTTGTTTCTTCAACAAGCCGGCATACTCTTCGATGGCGGCGGGATATTTGGACGCCTTGAGATAGGCATCCGCCACATAAAATCGCACCGTCAGGTCTTCGGGATTTTCCTCAAGCCACTGCTTAACGCGCGCCTCGCCCTCTTCCGGCTTGCCGGCTTGTGTCTGGGCGGCGTGGATCCTCATGGCCAGCGCCCCGTTCTTGCCCAGGCCATAGGCCTTTTCATAGAGCGCCGCCGCCTCGGTGAATTTTTTCTCCGCCATGCGGATATCGCCTTCCAGCACATACCCCGCAGGCAATTGAACCGCCTGGCTTTGCACCTGCTGAGCGATTTTGAGCGCCTCATCATTGTGCCCTGCGCGCAGCTCCAAACCGGCCAGCGCGACCCGGGCGTCAAGATAGTCGGGCTTAAGCTCCAAAACCTTTTTCAGGGTCAAACCGGCGGCCGCCTGATTACCCGCGGCGATCTGGGCGCTGGCCAGGCGAAATTGGGCAAGCGGCGATTTGGGCTGGAGTTCGACCAGCTTGCCATACGTAGAGAGGGCATGGTCCTGTTCTCCTGCGGCCAATTGCGTCAAACCGAGGATGTCGAGCGCCTCGAGGTTATCCGGGTTGGCATTCTTGGCTTCCTCCGCATTGGCCAGGGCCTGCTTGACGTCGCCACTCTGCAGATAATACTTGGCAAGCATCAGCAGAGGCTGCGGCGCTCCGGGACTGGCCTTCTTGGCGCGCTCCAGCCAACCGAGCACGTCTTCCCGCTTGCCGCCGGTGCGAGCCGTGAGGTTCGCCAGGGCCAGCATGGCCTGCATATTGTTTTTGTCTTTTTCGAGCAGCGCCTCGAAACGCCTGCGCGCCTCATCGGGCTTCTTGTCCTGTAAATCAAGCTGGGCCAGATTCATCGCCGCCGGAAAATAGGCGGGTTGCAGCTTGAGCGCGTGTTCAAATTCCCGGCGGGCGCCGGCAAAATCCTTTTTGCCGATATACACAGACCCTCTCAAGTTATAGGTGAGAGGGTTGTCCGGTTGTTTTTTCTCCAGGCCCTGGATCGCGGTCAAGGCTTGATCGAGCTCATTACGCTGGATGTGGGTCATAATGAGCAGAATATCGGCCTGAAACTTTCCGGAATCGAGCTCGACGGCTGACTGTAGATCGGTCATCGCCTGCTCTGTTTCGCCCGCCGCCAAACGGCTTAAACCGAGACTGACCCGCGTCCCCGCGCTTTTCGGATCGAGCCTCGAGGCCTTCCCAAAGTATTCGGTCGCCTTGGCGAAGTCATTACTCTCCAAGTAGGCTTCGCCGGCCAGCATCAATAACTGACCGTCATCAGGGAGCTTCCCTAGAGTAGCCTCGAGGAGTCGTATGGCGCGTTGAAACTGTCTGGTCTTGATAAGGGTGGCCGCCATCAGCTTGCGCGCATGGAGGGTATCCGGCGCCTTGTCGAGCACGGTATTAAGATACTGCTCCGCCTGTTCAAAGCTGCCCAGCGCATACTCCGCGGCCCCCGCCAATAATACGCTGGGCAGATGAGCGGGAGCCGCCTTAAGCACCTGCTGTATCGCGTCACGCGCCGCCGCGTAATGGGTCTTGCGGTATTCGAGCAGGGCCTTGAAGTAATTGACCAGGGGGTTGTTCGGGGCGGACTTGCGCAGAATCTCGATATTTTTTTCCGCCTCGTCATATTGGGTGTCGCTGATCTGCATCGCGATCAAGCTCAACCTCGCCATGGCGTCGTCCGGTGCAAGCTCAAGCGCTTTTTGATAGGCCGCTATGGCGGCGCCGTTGTTGGGTATCAAGCGCTGCACATCGCCCTTCATTAACCAGGCCTGTACGTTTTTGGGGTCACCGGCAATCGCCCGCTCAATCAAGCCGACGGCGGTCTCCAGCTTGCCGTCCAGCCCCGCGAGTCTTGCCTGGCCGAGCAGCGCATCGGCAAATCCGGGCTGCTTGGTGAGCGCCTGCTCGAAGGAGTTTTTTGCATCGTCCAGGAGGCCCAATCCGAGTTGGGCATGGCCACGCACGCTAAGCACCTCCGGGGTGGGCTCTACCTTGGCGTCTCCTTCCAACTGGGCCTCGTCCAGCGCCTTTTGAAACTCACCTTGCATTAACAACGAGCGCGCCAGCGCGGGCGCCACTTTGGCCCGATCCATCTTGAGATCCAGTGCCCTGCGCAACTCCCTCTCCGCCAGTTTGACTTCGCCGGTAGTGTTATAGGTAGTCCCCAATAGATAGCGCGCCTCGGCATAATCAGGCCTTTGCTGCAACGCGTTTTTGAGTTGAATGACGGCCGACTTGCTGTCGCCCTTCTCGAGATAGTGCTGAGCTTGGGTAAACTGGGCCTCGGGGCTTTCTTTTTTGGCGCAGCCGGGGGCAAAGACAAGCGCCATCGCGGCGAGCGCAAAGACCAGCAGCCTGGCTGCGGCGGGAAGGGATCTTGATTCTCTCATGTGTGGTTATCCTAAATTTAGAGACTTAGGGACAAATGATTTCACCGCAGAGGACGCTGAGGATACAAGGAAGTTACTCATAAAGTCAGTAAGTAACTCTACACTTCCCGCTACGTCCCCGCCCCCTGTTCAGGGGGCGGGGACAGGGTGGGGGTAGATAAAACAGTGTATTTCTCAGGAGTCACATCATAAGAGCATTGTAACCTTACTTTGTGACTCCTGAGTAAAACTCAAACCTTGCAATTCAGCGATAGGAATATAAATTCCTCTCAACGATTCTCAATCATTTTTATCTGCGTCCTCCGCGGTAAATCAAGCTTTCTCTAACATAGCGCTATTTGAGTCCATGCCGGTTGAGCAAATCATACAGGGTGGGCCTGCTGACACCCAGCAGCTCAGCGGCCTTGACGATATTCCCGTCCACCCTGCCCAATACCCTGATCACCGCATTGCGCTCGGCCTCATCGCGCACCTGGCGCAGGTTCACCGGCTCCGGCTCCTTCGCCGACGCCTGCAGCCCGAGATCCTCGGCATTGATCTGCGGGCCCTCCGACATAATCACGGCCCGCTTGATGCAGTTTTCCATTTCGCGCACGTTGCCCGGCCAGTTGTAATGCTCTATCACATCCAGCGCCTCCGGCGTAAAACCGGCCAGCGAACGCCCCTGTTGCTTGGCGAATTTGTTGAGGAAGGCGTGCGCCAGCAGTGTAGCGTCTCCATCACGCTCGCGTAGCGGCGGGATGGTGATGACGATCTCGCTCAGCCGGTAATAGAGATCCTCGCGGAACGTGCCGGCCTCCATCAATTCCTTGAGATTCTGGTGCGTGGCGCAGACGATGCGCACATCCACGGGGATCTCTTCGCGCCCGCCGAGCCGTTCCACCACGCGTTCCTGCAAGAAGCGCAACAGCTTCGCCTGCAGGGACATGGGCAGATCGCCCACCTCGTCCAGGAAAAACGTGCCGCCGTTGGCGTACTCGATCTTGCCCAGGGTTTGCTTGGTCGCACCGGTGAACGCACCCCGCTCGTAACCGAACAGCTCGCTCTCCAGCAGATTTTCCGGTATGGCCGCGCAGTTGATCGCCACAAAACGTTTGTTCGCGCGCGGGCTCAACTGGTGCAGCGCGCGCGCCAGCAGCTCCTTGCCGGTGCCGCTTTCACCCAGCAACAATACGGAGGCATCGGACGGCGCCACCCGCTCCACGCTGCGGCAGGCCTTCAGCATGCCCTGGTCCCGGCTGATGATGCCGTACATCGGCGAATCCGTCTGGATAAACTGCAGACGGCGGTTTTCCTGCTGCAGGGCGTGCAGGCGGCAGGCCCGGTCTATCATCAGGCCCAGAATCTGCGGGTCGAACGGCTTCTGATAAAAATCATAGGCGCCCATGCCTATGGCCTTCACGGCGTTGTCTTTGTCCTGATTGCCGGTGATGACGATGACCTTGGTATCCGGCGCCAGCGCGAGTATCTGCTCCAGCGTCGCAAAGCCCTCCGATGAGCCGTCCGGATCCGGGGGCAGGCCGAGATCCATGGTAACCACCGGCGGCTCGTGGTGGCGCACTTGCGCGAGCGCCTCCTCGCGGTCACCGGCGACGAGCACCTCGTAACCGTCGAAACTCCAGCGCATCTGCTTTTGCAGACCGGGGTCGTCCTCCACCACCAGCAGTATGCCTTTGTCCTGGCTCACAGAGCCTCCTTGGAAACATAGCCCGCTATGGCCTGGGCTTCGTGGCGCCGCACGATAACGCGGAAGATCGTACCGATAGCCTCGCAACTGGTGACCTCGATCCGGCCGCCCAATTGGTGGATGTATTCACGGCTTTCGTAGGCGCCGATACCCATGCCCGTCGCCTTGGTGGAGACAAAAGGCTTAAACAGGTTGTCGCGGATAAACTGCTCACTCATACCACACCCGGTGTCGGATATTTCGATTATTGCACAATTATCCTCGGCATTGAGGCGGACGCACACCCGCCCTTCCGATGAAGTGGCCTCGATGGCGTTCTGGATCAGGTGCCCGATCACCCGCTCCAACCGCTCACGATGGGCGAGCACATAAAGTCCGGCGCTTGTAATTTCAAGCGCCGGCGTATGTTTGGCGCCCGATTTTGCCATAATCACACGCCGCAATAGCTCATCGAGCGGCAGCGGGACGGGTTTTTCGTTGCTCTGTCCGCCGGCGCGCAACTGCAGCAACAAGTGCTTCATCTTTTCGACGGAGTGCCCGATCGTGCCGAGCATATCCTGGCGAAATGCCGGGTTATCCTTATGACGTTCTGCATTGGCCAGCAGCAACGACAACTGTGACACCAGATTTTTGAGATCGTGCACCACAAAGGCGGACATGCGGTTGAACGACTCGAACTGGCGCGCCACCAGCAAGGCCTTGGCCGCCTCGACCTGCGCGAGATAGCTCGCCGCCTGGCGTCCCGCCGTCTTGAGCAGATCGCTCACCTCCCAGTTGAAGTGCACCTGCCCGCGCGACCGCGCCAAGACCACAAAACCGATGAGCCGGTCATGCAGCACCAGCGGCGCCACCAGCCACGCCTTGGGAATGGACCGCAGCCAACCGGGCAACTCCAGCGAGGCATAGAGATCGGGCTGGGCGGCATATTCTTCCAAATTGACGACCCACTGGCGGCCTTCCAAAAAGCGGCACAACGGTCCGCCCGGCTGTTCAATGCCGTTCGCAGCGGGCATATTCCAATGCGCCGCGCGCTCGAAGGCCCCCGACTCCTGGGCAAGCCATAACGCCCCGCCCGGACTCTCCACCAACTCGGCAATAGCCTGAATGGAACGTTCATAGAATCTCACCCCGGGCTCGCCCTCGGACAAGGTGCGGGTGAAGCGCAGCCACTCCTCGCGGTAATCGTACTTGTAACTGAAAAAATGCTTACTGAGAAACACCCTGAGCCGCGCGCGCAGGGTGCCGGAAAACAGCAGCATGATGAGCAGCAGCGCGGCGCCGAACAGAAAGGTGACCTGCAGGACCGTACCCCAATTCCCGCCGAAGAAGCGCAGGTAATAGCCGACCGCCGCCATGACCAACAGGTACACGCCCGCGCCGAACAAGGCCGCGGAGTGAAACAGAATGCGGCGCGACACGAAAATCTCCAGCGACCACTTGGGGTTGCGCGCAGCCGATACTGCAACCAGCGGCACAATGAGCGCATTGATGATTCCGCGCGCCTCCCAGATGGCGCCGTCTATCCGCTTAAACAACATGGCGTCGGAGTAAAGATAAAAGTCATAGGCGAACATGCCGCCCAAACCGATGCATACATGCTTTATTCCCCAGCGTTGGTCGGAGCGGGTATTACGGAACAACTGCTCCACCAGCACCATGCCTATCACCGCCAACACCACGCGAGCGGCAATGCCGGTCAGAAAATTGGGCGCTTGATTAACTGCAACGGAAAATACATGCGGATACACCGCCGCGGCTATCAGCAGAATACAGAGCAGTATCACCCCCGCCGCCATAAGCCGCAGCCCGCGTGACGACAAGGCCGCTGCCTGCCTGGAAAAACCCAGGAGAATCACCAGGAAGGCGAGCCATGCGGCGCCGCGCAGGACTTCAAGGAGATCGCCGGGAAGCGAGTACCCGCGGCCCTGGCTCACCTGGTAGGCCACCACCGCGGCCCAGAGAGCGGAAATCAGACAGGCCGCCGTTAACATCGCGCCTTGCAGACGACCGCGCCAACTGGTTAATAACAGCAGGGATAAAAACAGGAACGCCACGGCCGCCGTGGCGTAACTAATCGTTCCGATATCTGCGGTCATACCCAGCACACCTTACAAAGCAATCACCGCGGAGGACACGGAGGAAACAAGCTGCCTTTTGATTGCAATCCTCTGCGCCCTCCGCGGTCGTATTCGATTTTTGAGCCTATCTCGCGCCCTTGCCCCGCAACACCACTCTGATCGTCTCGAGCAGTATCATGATGTCGAGAAACAGAGTATGGTTTTTCACATAGTACAAATCATATTGGAGCTTTTCGACGGCGTCCGCAAGCGAGGCACCATAGGCATAACGCACCTGCGCCCAACCGGTGATGCCCGGTTTGATGCTATGCCGGGCATTGAAGTAGGGGATCTGAGCGGCCAGCTTCTCCACAAAGTAAGGCCTCTCGGGGCGCGGCCCGATAAAACTCATCTCGCCCTTGAAGACATTGATGATTTGCGGCAGTTCGTCAATCCGCAATTTGCGGATAATGCGCCCCACCCTGGTGATTCGATCGTCATCGGCCTTGGCCCAGCGCGGGCTGCCATCTTTTTCCGCATCCTGTCTCATACTGCGGAATTTATAGATCGTAAAGATTTGACCGCTCTGCCCCACACGTTCTTGCCGGTACAACACCGGGCGTCCATCCTCGAGTAGAATCGCGAGCGCGGTGATCAGCATGACGGGCAGGGTAGCCAGAAATAATACCGAGCTCGCTACCAGGTCAAAGACGCGCTTGATCGCATTCCTCAGTACACCTTGACGGAAGCCTTCTCCGAACACCATCCAGCTGGTATTGAGCGAATCGAGTTGTACCTGTCCACATTCCCGCTCAAAAAAGGTGGACAGTTCGGTGATCTTGACGCCGCTCAGCTTGCACTCCAGCAACTCCTGCACCGGCAGACCGCCGCCGCGCCAGTCGCGTACCGCAATGACAATCTCGTTCACGCCGTAATGTTTGGCCACGGAGAGGATGGATCCCTGCGCCGGCAGGACGCGCGAGGAACATACGTCATGCTGGGTCGCCAACAGGGGCAGGTAACCCACGATGTCAATATTTCCGGCGTGAAGATTCGACTGTGCGCCCTTCTCCACGTCAGCCGCCCGGGTACCCGTTCCGAGCACCAAGATACGCGGCTTGAAAGTGCCCAAGTTTGTCCATTTAAAGAGGATGGCGCGCGTTAACAACAGTCCTAAAAAGGCAATCAAAAAGGCAAGACCGAACACCCCCCGGCCTAAATAAAAGGAGGGCACAAGATAAAAGATGAGACCCAGAATTCCCGCGCCGAGCAAGAAGGCGAGCACCAGTTGCAACAGAATGCCTCGCAAGCCTTCCCTAAAATCACCGTGATAAAGCCCCACCGCGCTCATGGCCAGAAGAATGAGTGAGGTGAAGACCAGAGACTTAGGCCAAATCGGCGCCAGCGCATCGCTGAACCCTGCCTGATCCCCGGCAAAGCGCAGTGATCCGCCCAGATACACGGCCGAGACCAGAATTGCCGTCTCCACAAGAAGTAGCAGCAACACCTTAATCGGGATGTAATGGCTGAAGACGCGGATCATTCTAATTACGACCTCTTTTATTCCCTGGCTTTTTTGGAGTGCCGGCCGACTAATCCGTCGAACCTTCAATGAAGGCTTACGACACCTCTGATACTTTCCTGTAGCGCGTAGCGCCGCACTGACTGCAAAATATAACCGCAGAGGTCGCAGAGGAGATGCGTTATTTCAAGACACCCCCAACACCTCTGCGTCCTCAGCGGTGAGTTTTTTATCAGCGCATCCGGTGCAATGCGCTACGCTTATTGCACCCTACATACTGACTGCAAAATATAACCGCAGAGGTCGCAGAGGAGATGCGTTATTTCAAGACACCCCCCAACTATTTCAAGACACCCCCCAACATCTCTGCGCTCAGCGGTGAGTTTTTTATCAGCGCATCTACGTGCCAGCCGCTTACCCTGCTTAAAAGTATCGGCTTCCTACGTGGCAACTTTAATTCGCCACAGGTCTTCTTTGACATGCGCTCGACAGACGGCGTGCCTTTGGCCCTATGGGTGGACCGCAAAGCGGGATGCCTTGAAAGCGGCGCCCTGCTGACAATGGCATCATTTTACCGTTGTTTACCCACACACACCGAGTTTTGTCGGATTTTTTTACAGTCCAACCATTCCGTCCCCGGCTTCTTGCTATAACTAACTGAAAACAATAATAAATAAAATCAAGGTATGAAACTTGCTCAGGGCTATCCAAATGCATCCGTATACCCAGAAGCTTATGAAAACAGCCAAACTCGCTCTTTCCCTGCCTGTGCTGTGGTCGCTCTCCGCGACCGCCGATATAGTCAGCCCCTCTCTCGGCGCGCTGGAAGCCGCGGCCAGCCAGGGGGACCCCGAGGCCCAAACGGCGTTGGCCGTAAGATATGAGCATGCGGAAGGGGTGCCCAGGAATTACTCCAGGGCCATCGAGCTTTACTGCAAGGCCGCCAAGCAGGGCGGCGCCAACGCCCAGTTCAAGCTCGGCTGGATGTACGCCAACGGCCGCGGTGTGTCACGGGACGACGGCCTGGCTCTGGCGCTGTTTGATCTCGCGGCCAAGCAGGGACACAGCTTCGCGCAACAGATGATGGGTAACATGGGTGAGGCGATCCAACCCAAGACGCCGGCCTGCCTTAAACCGGAATCTGTTCCCATCCAGAATTTGGCCCTCGACTCACCGGCGAAGAAAGAGATCGCAAAGCTGGTCTATCAACTGGCCCCGGCTTACTCCGTAGACCTGGCGCTGGCGCTGGCGATCATCGCCGTCGAATCCGGCTTCCGGGTCAACGCGGTCTCGCCCAGGCAAGCCCAGGGCCTGATGCAGCTCATCCCGTCCACCGCACAACGGTTCCGCGTCAAGAACGCCTTTGACGCCGCCGACAACATCAAGGGCGGCCTGGCCTATCTGCAGTGGCTGCTCGCCTATTTTCAGGGTAACATCTTTTACGTCGCGGCCGCTTATAACGCCGGCGAGGGCGCGGTGGACCAGTATCACGGCGTGCCTCCTTATCCCGAGACGCAAAGCTACGTAGGAAAGGTCACCAGGATGTACCCGAAAACCCAACATCCCTATCAGGAGCACATCACCGGCCCGTCGCCGCTGGTGACGAAGCTTGAGGTGGCGCTGGTCGCTCCCGGCATCCTGCCTCCCGCGACACTAGTACGTCCCGGTACGTCGCAATGAACGAGCTATTCGGCTGGATCATCGTAACGGGCCTGGGCCTGGTCATCATCGGCATATTTCTGTTGTCCAGCCAGATTTCCGAGCATATGCGGGTCGCCGCCCAGATGATAGTGAACGGCAACAAACAGATCCTCGATCGCCTTGCCGCATTCACCCACCCCTCACCTCAGGAGCAGCCTACTGCTCAGCCCGGCAGAACCATCGAACGCCGGATTTATCAAAGAAGGGACCCGCTTAAGCAGCTTATGCAGGCTGCGGCGGAAGGCGAGCGCAGACGCTCTCCCGGCCGCCGCCTTGAGGATATGCTCGCGGCTCACGCGGCAGGCTACAGCCCTGATTGATTTGTCGAATAATTTTACACTCACCTATACTTCTCTGAGAGCGCTACCTCACTAAATTTTAAAAAATGTAATAATAACAGTAAGTTAAAAATTGTTTGTACTTTCTGGCACAAAAAATGCTGAGTTAGTAATTGAATGAAGATTTTTATCGTTAATTAGTGTAAGGAGATTAAAACCATGAATAAAAAATACAGCGCCATTGCGGCCGGCGTGATGATGGCCGTGGCGGGTACGGCAGCCGAGGCCTCGCATTTTCGCGGCGCCGCGATGATACCAAGCGTCAACGCCAACGGTCTATTAACCGTAACCACCACTAATTTCTGGCGGCCAACGGGTGTTTCAAGCGCGTTTGCCTCAGTCGGCGGGGGAGCAACTTTTGTAAGTTCGGCTCCATCCGTTATAGACACCAGTGACAGCCGTTTCACCAAGGTCACAAATGTTGACACGTATCAATTAAATAACGCCGGGACCTACGGCATCAGTTGGAGCAGTTGCTGCCGTGTAGCAGGGATTCGCAATTGGGATGGTTTCGGATCGAGCTCAACCAGCTGGACCATGAATTCGACCATCGTGTGGAACGGCGCCACCGCCAACACGCCCATCCTGTTTAACTTCAGCTCGGTGCAGCCCGAGGTGGTGCGCGGCGTGAACTACAACGGTAATCTCGGCGCCGTTGGCGGCGCGGGCATCACCCTAAGCTACGACCAGACTCTGAACGGCATACCGGTGCAACCGCCTGGATTTGCCGTCGACACCAGTACCGGCGCCCTTTCCATACCTGCTGTCAACACTGCGGCCTATATTGATAATAGCGGAGGTAATGCGGGCGCCGACTATGCCTTCAGCGGCAATATCAACGCGAGCGACGGCAGCAAAGTGGAATTCGACTGGCTATTCGACGCGGTGAACACCGCCGGCAATAACGCGCCTACCGTGACCGACGCCATCATCAATGCCTTGGTCGGCGCCACTGTCAACCATACCTTCACCGCGACCGATGACGGTCTGCCGAATCCTCCCAACGCATTGACTTGGAGCGGCCTTGTCGGCTTCTTGGGCGCCGCCCCGGCGATCCTTCCGACGTTTAATCCTCTGACCCAGGTGTTCACCTGGAATACCACCGGTTCCGCCGTGGGTACCTATATTGCTCTGGTTCAGGCCTCGGATGGTTCTCTTACCGATATTGGCCAGTTGACCATTAAGCTGGGGACGCAGCCAGGCCGGGTGCCCGAGCCCGCGACTTTATCGCTGCTCGGCTTGGGGCTCGCCGGCTTGGGGTGGATAGGCCGCAGGAAAAAGCCGGCCAACGGCTGACCGGTTCATCTTTTCAGTTACCTTCAAGAACTCCCCTCTGGGGAGTTCTTTTTTTTAGGAACTCTGAAAAATCCCGCTCTTAGGTAGGTTACACTTTAAAAGAATCTCTGATTTATTCATGTTGAACCGCCAAGACGCCAAGATTTTTCTTTACAATTCAAGCTCTTTTCTTGGCGGCCTTGGCGCCTTGGCGGTTGGCGACATATTTTTCAGAGTTTCCTTAAACTAAATAAGTGACCCTTCCGGAAATCCAGATTGACTTCAGTTGCCCTAAAGATTGGCCGTAACGATCCCTGCCCTTGCGGCAGCGGCAAGAAGTTTAAACATTGTTGTGGCGTCCTGGAACAAAGCAGGAGTCTGAATACAGACGTCGCCTCAATGTTGCGCGAGGCCTTTACCTTGCAGCAACACGGCCAGCCTGCCCAGGCGGCAGGGCTCTATCAACGCATCCTGCAGTCACACCCCCGCCATCCGGAGGCCCACTATCTATTAGGCTTTATTGAATACCAAGCCGGGAACCTGACACACGCCGCTGATCTCATGGGCAAGGCCCTGGAGCTGGGGTTAACCGACGCCGCCGCCCACTACCATCACGCTGTGGTTCTTCTCCAGTTACGCAGAGCCGCCGAGGCCATTGTGCAATTACAACTGGCGCTGGCGAAAAAACCGGACTTTGATGATGCACGGGTCAATCTGGCCAACATCCATTTTGAGTTGGGCGCCTTTGACGAAGCCGAAAGGCTGTACCGCGCAACGCTTGTTCGTCAACCGGAAAACTGGAAGGCCTATCACAATCTGGCGCACGTATTTTATTACTTGGGTAATATTGACGAGGCGATTCGCTATTTTGAGCAGGCCATCCAAATCGTTCCGCAGTACGCCGAGGCCCATGCCAGTCTGGCCACCATGCTGGAAGTCAACAATCAGTTAGTGGAGGCCGAACGAGAGGCCTTGAGGACACTGGAACTGCAACCCGGCAACGCCAGCGCGTCGGTAGTGATCGCCAAGATCCTGCGCCGCGGGGAGAAACCGGGCGAGGCGCTGGCGGCTTTGGATAAGATTGATTTTAACACGGCCACTCAACGCACCCTGATTACCATCTGGAATGAGCGTGGCCAGAATTTAGACCGGGTGGGCCGTTACCGGCAGGCCTTTGAAGCCTTTTCTCAATCCAAACAAGCGCTCGCCGCCTTTCGTGGGTCCGCCTACAATAACAAAGAGAGGGAGCTCCCTCTTGACGAGGCCGAGGCCTATTTCACCCGTGCCAGGACGGCGCAACTCGTCAAGACCCTCCACTACCCCTCTACCCTGCCCCTGCCTGTCTTTGTGGTGGGTTTTCTTCGTTCCGGCACCACCCTTGTGGAGCAGATATTGAGCTCGCATCAAGACATTGCAGCGGCCGGGGAACTGGAATTTACTCTAGAAATTGAGCAAGGACTGGTCGACCGGCAGGGAACTGCCTACCCCCGCTCCCTGGACAGCCTGGTCACAGACGGCGACGGTGCTGCATTGATGGCAAGCCGTGAACAATATTTACGCCAGCTTGCCGCACTTGGAGACTATCCCGGTAAAAAATGGGTGGTGGACAAACTCCCGTTTAATATGCTGCATTTACCACTGATCCGGCTGCTGTTTCCCGAATCGCCCATTATTCATGTGGTACGGCACCCGCTGGACACCGTGTTGTCATGCTTTTTTCAGGCATTCCTGCACGAGCATGAGTGGTCTTACACAGTGCAAGACACTGCAGAGCTTTATGTCCGCGCCGTCAGGCATGTGGAGCGGATGAAGGAGGCGCTGGATCTGCGCTATATGCAAATACGCTATGAAGACCTGGTGGCTGATCCCCAACCCAATATCCGCTCGCTGCTGTCCTTTGTGGATGTAGACTGGGATCCCAACTGCCTCAAGTTTTACGAGAACAAGCGCGTTGCCCGCACCGCAAGCTATGAGCAGGTGACGCGCCCACTCTACTCAAGCTCGGTTAACCGCTACCTTAATTATATTGATATGATTGATGAAGAAACCTTATCATTGCTTGAGCCCGTTATCGTTTCACTCGGCTATGAATTAAAGCGCAGTAAAAATGCTGTACCTTGAAAAAATATATGCCTCGATCAGATCAAGCCGTTTCGAGTAAGGAACCACTTATGCCGGGAATTAGACGAATTGCGCTGGTAGCATGCTTGGGATTGGGCTTGCTCAGCGGTCGGACTTGGGCCGTCCCCTTCACCGTCACACCGGACCAGCCCAATTTAAATTTGGGGCTACTGCAAAATACTTGGCGAGGCTCGCAAGAATTACAAGAAGTCTCCGATCTGCTGAAAAAAGGTGAACGTAAACAGGCCAAGCTCAAACTGGCCAACTTTCTCACACGTTTTCCGCGCGACGCGCGCGGGCCGGAAATGGCGGGCTTGATCTTTCTCGAGGAAAAAAACCTCGGCATGGCCGATCTCTCCTTCCGCAATGCCTTGACACTGAATCCGCAACAGGCCACGGCGCGCTCCAAATTGGGTGTAACACTGTTGATGCAAAACAGCCCCAAAGAGGCGGAAACCGAGCTCAACAAAGCATTGGAAGTCAGGCCGGCCGATTCGGTGGCGCGCCGCTATCTGGGTTGGCTGGAAGAAACGCGCGGCAATCTGCCGGGCGCGCTAACGCATTATGAATACTTGCTGAAGTCGGGTGAGCTGGCGCCCAATACCCTTACCGAGGTTCATGCCACCTTGGGGAAGGTCTACAATCTCTTGCAGCGCTATTCCGCTACGGTAGATCTGCTCACGCCGTTACTCGATCATCCGGAATCAGAAACAGTTAACACCGGGGCGCGGATGGTAGTGGCCGCAGCATATATCGGACTGGGTGACAAGGCCGCGGCGAAGACCCAATTGCAGCTATTGCAAAAGCTCTTGCCTGCGGATCATCCGGAATTGAGGATTATCCAAGCGGGCGTTGCGCGCTTAGAGGGTGATTTCGCCACAGCGCGAACCCGCCTCCAGGCCGTAAAAAAGGACTCGCCGGCATTTGCCGCATCGGCGGGCTATCAGTTGGCGCGCACCTATCAGGATGAGGGCAATTGGCAGCAGGCGGCCAAAGAACTGGCAACGCTCGCTTCCATCGTGGAAAAGAACGACCTCGCTTTCGTGTTGGGTGAACTGATGAATCTCTATTTCGGTCAGCATCACGTTGAGAAGGCAGTACCCATCCTGGCAGAGTATGTCAGTAAGCACCCCGATCTGCCGGCGCTGCAATATCTCTTGGCCGAGGCCAAGGTGGAGGCGCACGATACGGAAGGGGCGATTACCGTACTCCAGCAACTGAAATCCGCACACGCCGACTATGCGCCGGCCTATCACCTGAGCGCGATGATCGCTACCTTGCAGAATAAACCCGCCGACACCGAAAAAGATCTGCGGAAGGCCATTGAATTGGAACCAAAATTCCTCGATGCCTGGGTGGCGCTGGCGGGATTACATCTCGCCCAAAAGGATTATGACAAAGCCAAGATCACCCTCGATCGAGCCTTGCAGGCAATACCCGATCATCCCATGTTGTTATTTCAGCGCGGTGTGACCTATGACATGACAGGAAAACCGGACGAGGCGAATAAGGTTTACCGTTCAATTTTGAATAAATATCCTGACCATGTCCCCGCCCTCAATAAATTGGCTCTGAACCTGGCGGACAACAACAATCTGCAGGAGGCCAAGCAGCTTGCCGAGCGGGCTTACAAATTGGCTGAGCGCGAACCCACAGCGAAGGACAGTTATGGGTGGATTCTGCTGCGCACGGGTGATACAAAGACGGCCCTGCCATTGCTCGAAGAGGCCATTAAAGATATGCCGACGGATGGCGTCGCGAACTACCATCTGGGGGCGGCCTATTTAAAGACCGGCAAAACGGCTCAAGGACGTCAGTTGCTGAGCAAGGCGTTGAGTCTGGGAGTTGCTAAAAACACCGAAGGAGAAATCAACAACCTGCTGAAATAATTTGTGGGCCTGTTATTTATTCCAGAAGGCGGCAACTACCCTACAAAGCGGCCAACGCCGGGCTGAGGTTTTTAACATACCAGTCCATTGCCTGCTGGAGACCTTCTCCAATGCGGTGAGTCGGCGCATAGCCGAGTAATCGCGCGGCTTTGGAGATATCGGCTTGGGAGTGGCGCACGTCGCCCTCGCGAAAGTCTTGATAAATCGGCTGGCGGTTTCGCAAATGTGGAAATGTCTTTAGTAGCAGCCCTCGCTGCATTTCAAATAACTCGTTGAGACTGGTACGTTCGTTGAGCGCAACGTTATACACCTGATTGAGCGCCTCGGGGTTGTCGGTGAGGGCGGCGAGCAGGTTGGCCTGGTTTACGTTTTCGATGTAGCAAAAATCCCGGCTGGTTTCCCCATCCCCGTTGATATATACCGGTTCATCGGTAATCAAGGCGGCGATCCAGCACGGTATCACCGCGGCATAGGCGCCGTTAGGGTCTTGGCGCGGCCCGAAGATATTGAAGTAGCGCAGGCCGATGCAATTGAGCCCGTAACAGCGGGCGAACACCTCGGCGTACAGCTCGTTGACGTACTTGGTGACCGCATACGGCGACAGCGGTTTGCCAATCACCTCTTCCACCTTTGGAAGACCTGGATCGTCACCATACGTGGAGCTGGAGGCAGCGTAGATAAAACGTTTGACGCGTGCATCGCGGGCCGCCACCAGCATGTTGACGAAACCGGTGACGTTGCTTTCGTTGGTGAGCAACGGATCTTCAATCGAGCGCGGCACGGAACCCAACGCCGCCTGATGCAGAACGAAATCCACGCCCGCGCAGGCGCTCCGGCAATCCTCCAAACGTCGAATGTCGCCCTCCCTAAAAGCAAACCTGCTCCATGCCTCCGGCGCAACAAGCTCTCGCACCTGATCGAGATTGCGCTGGTAGCCGGCGGAGAAATTGTCAAGGCCGGTCACCTGCTGATCAAGCTTGAGGAGCGCCTCCACCAGATTGGAGCCGATGAAACCCGCCGCTCCGGTGACCAGCCAGTGATAACGATGCTTACGCAGATGGCGCTGCACATCCTGATATTTTGACATCGCTTTAGAGCCTCCAGACATGGAGTCCGGCCTGGTTGAGCGCCGCCCTGTCGAACTGCGATTTCACATCTATGAAGCAGCCGTTGTTGTCGAGTTTGGAGATGTAGTCCTGCAAGGGGCGTCCGGTAAACTCGCGGTGAGCCACCGCCATGACGATGGCCTGGGCGCGCGGCAAATCCTCCCATCTACGCAGTTCGATGCCATACTCATGCTGCGCCTCTTCTGTATTCGGCACCGGGTCGTGCACATGGACGTCAATGCCGTAGGATTCCAGTTCGCGGATCACGTCTATGACCCTGGAGTTGCGCAAGTCCGGGCAGTTTTCCTTGAAGGTGAGGCCCAGCACATTGATCTTGGCGCCTTTCACCTGCGAACCGGCGCGGATCATGTGTTTGACGGTTTGCTCGGCGATGAACTTGCCCATCCCGTCGTTGATGCGGCGCCCGGCCAGGATCACCTGCGGCTGGTAACCGAGCATCTCGGCCTTGTGAGTAAGGTAATAAGGGTCCACGCTGATGCAGTGCCCGCCCACCAGTCCGGGACGGAACGGGAGAAAATTCCACTTGGTGCCGGCGGCCTGCAACACCTCCAGCGTGTCTATGCCGATCTTGTCGAACACGATCGCGAGCTCGTTCATCAGCGCGATATTGAGATCGCGCTGGGTATTCTCGATGACCTTGGCGGCCTCGGCGACCTTGATGCTGGAAGCGCGATGCACCCCGGCGGTAATAATGGTTTCGTACAGCCCGGCGACCTTCTCCAGGGTCTCTGCATCATCGCCCGAGACTATCTTGAGGATCCTGGTGAGGGTATGCTCTTTGTCGCCGGGATTGATGCGCTCCGGCGAATACCCAACATGGAAGTCTTTTTTCCATTTCATCCCGGAGTGCTGCTCCAGGATGGGGATACAGACTTCCTCGGTCGCGCCGGGGTAAACGGTGGATTCATAAATCACGATGGCGCCGGACTTCATGTTCTGCCCCACGCTCTTGCTGGCGCCCGCCAGCGGGCCGAAATCGGGCTGATGGGCGAGGTCAACGGGGGTAGGCACCGCTACAATGATGTAGTCGGCCTGCGCCAATTGTTTAGGATCGGTGGTAACGGTGAGATGACACGCCGCGCGCAGATCTTCCGGGGAAACCTCGCCGGTCGGATCAATATACCGCTTATAGCTTTCAACCTTGCCGCCGGATAGATCGAATCCAAGGGTGGTTTGTTTCTTGCCAAACTCAACCGCCAACGGCAACCCGACATAGCCCAGGCCGACGACCGCAACCACACTCATAATACTTCCTGCCTTAGATATAATGGGTTATCTGAATTTATAGCGAGTAATCTTAGCAAATTTTGAGCCAACCCTCACGAACAGATGAGGGAACGCCTGGCGAACTCCCTTAAATAAATTTTACGCAGGTCATCACCGCTTCCCTCATTTAAGGATAGGATAGTCAGTAACTATAGCGTTACCGGGGAAAATCAATGGACGATAAAAATCTGTTACGCCACTCAAGAATTTTCGGTTACACAGCGGTTTTGTTGCCGCTGATGCTTACGCTCCTGGCGCCGCCACTCTATGCCGTGGAGCTCATCAAGGTGATCGAAAAGGTCAAGCCCGCTATCGTCGGTGTGGGTACCTTTGAGCAGACCCGCAGTCCACCGATCAACTTTCTGGGGACGGGTTTTGTGGTGGGAGACGGGCGGCACGTCGTCACCAACGCCCATGTCGTCCAGGCCGTGCTGGAAACAGACAAGAAGGAGTCGTTCATCGTCATGGTCGGGCAAGGCAAGGAGGGGCAGGCACGCGAGGCCCAGCGGGTAGCTGTAGACCCGGAGCATGACCTTGCCCTGCTCAAGATCAGCGGGGAACCCTTGCCTGCCCTGCAACTCGGCGACTCCGACACGATCCGGGAGGGCCAAACCGTGGCCTTTACCGGATTCCCCATCGGCATGGTGCTCGGCCTCTATCCGGTGACGCACCGCGGAATCGTCTCGGCGTTAACGCCCATCGTGCAGCCCGGGCTTAGCACCAAACGCCTGGACGAAAAGATGATCAAACGCCTGCGCGACTCGGCTTACATCGTATTTCAGCTCGACGCGACCGCTTATCCTGGCAATAGCGGCAGCCCGCTTTATGATCCCGAAACCGGCACTGTCTACGGGATCATCAATATGGTGTTCGTGAAGGGCACCAAGGAAGCGGCACTGAGCCAACCGAGCGGCATCACTTACGCCATCCCCGGCAATTACCTCCGCGATCTGCTGAACAAGCAATCAGACTCAGGCGCGAATTAAGGCAGTTCAGCCCAGCTTTTTAAGGAATCCCTGATTTATTCATGCTGAACCGCCAAGACGCCAAGGGCGCCATGATTTTTTCCCTACAATTCAAGCCTTTTTTCTTGGTGACCTTGGCGCCTTGGCGGTTGGCGATATATTTTTCAGAGCTTCCTTAATAAAAACCTTGGAGTTGCGCTGATAGTTGTACAAGGCTTGCCGCGCGACCGGCAGGTCTTTGATACTCCCTGCCTTAAAAGCGCGCTCCTGAAACCAGTGCGGGGTGTGAGTGGTGAGCACAAACAATCGTTTGATCTTGCCCTGCTTAGCCCTGCGCTCAATCTCCCCCAGCAACGCCTCGCCGCGCCCGGCATCCCGATAGTCGGGGTGCACGGCCAGGGCGGCCAACTCCCCGACCCCTTCTTTTGGATATGGATAGAGCGCCGCGCAGCCTATGACCATGCCATCGCGTTCCATGACCGTGAAGTGGCCGATCTCGGTTTCCAGGCGCTCCCGCGAACGGCGCACCAATACGCCATCCTCTTCCAGGGGCGCAATCAGTTCCAGAATGCCAGCGACATCATCAATCGTCGCGGCGCGCATGTCTTCATACACATCGCCCGCGATGAGCGTGCCGACGCCGTCGCGGGTGAACAATTCCAGCAGCAGCGCGCCGTCGGTACGGCGGCTGATGAGATGCGCGCGCCGTACGCCGTTTTGACAGGCCCGCACGGCGCAGGCGAGGTGGCTCTTCACGTTGGCATCCAGCGCACGTTTGCTGAACAGCACCCTTTGCGCTTCGCTGAGCGTCAATTGCCGCAATAACTGCTTTTTCTCATCCGCCAGGCCGGGGCCCTCGGTCAAGCACAGCAGTTTGTCCGCGCGAAGCTCCACCGCCACAGCGGTAGCGACATCCTCCGCGCTCAGGTTAAACACTTCCCCGGTGGGCGAATAGCCGAGCGGCGAGAGCAGCACCACGGCATTGTCGTCCAGCGCCTTTTGCAAGGCCTGCGCGTCCACGCGCCGCACCTCGCCCGTGTGCTCGAAATCCACGCCGTCGCGCACCCCGAGCGGGTGCGCAATAATATAATTGCCGGAGGAGGCGCGGATGCGCGCGCCCGCCATGGGGGAGTTAGCCACGCCCATGGAGAGCAGGGCCTCAATCTCCACGCGCAGCGCGCCCGCTGCCTGTTTTACGCAGGCGAGCGCCTCGCTGCCGGTCACGCGCAGGCCATTGTGATGGCGCGTTTTAACGCCGCGCTCGCGCAAAATCTCTTCAATCTGCGGGCGGGCGCCGTGCACCAGCACCAGCCGCACGCCCAACGTGTTGAGCAGCGCAATATCCTGGATGAAATGGGGAAAGCGCGCATCCGCCACCATCTCGCCACCGAACGTGATGACAAACGTGCGGCCGCTATGCGCCTTGATATAAGGGGCGGAGTGGCGGAACCAGTTTACAAACGCGGCGTTGTTATTTTTTTCCGGCATAACAGGACCTTGGTAAAGCGTCTATTATACCGCGAGTTTCAGTCTTGTTTGGCCAATTTAAGTGCCCGCGCCTCCAAACATCAAACCTTACCGATACACTTCTCTACGATGCGCGACACGCATGACCAGTATCACCAGCTCTGCGTTGCGCAATTCATAAACGATGCGATAGTCGCCCACACGCACGCGTCGTAAACCGTAGAATTCGCCTTTCAGTACGCTCCCGGCGGCAGGGTGTGTTTTTAACTTATCTATCGCCTCAATCAATCGCAAACGGTCGGCTTGGGGATTTTGGCGAGCGCCTTGGCCGCGCTTTGCTTAAGGAAGCTCTGAATAAGTCCGTCCCGGACTTCTCAGAGCACGGCCGCTCCTGCGCATCCCTGCGCCCGCGGCATTGGGGCGTCCTGCCCGGCAAAAAGCAAAAACGTGGCCATAAGATTATTATGGTGCTTTTCTTCATTTCAAACACTTGCGTGTTTGAAAAATGGCGGTGCATCCCTGCACCGCAGGAACCTCTGACTTAATCAGAGGTTCCTTAATCTTTAGCGACCAACTCACGCCTCACCTTTTCCCAGTCCAATACCGGATCGGCCGGATCGCGCAACCTATCCATGGCACGCTCCAGGTCTTCCACATCATCTAGATAATACTCAATAGCCTGACGTATCACATCGGCGCGGCTGCGCTTGAGGCGGCGCGCGGCGGAGTCCAGTGATTTGGACATATCGGGCGGGAGCTTGGCTGTTATCTGGGTCATTTCAACTTCCTTTAATGTATTTTAATGTGGCGGTCAAGCTACCGGCGATCCATCCGTCACCGCACCCACGCTGCTGCTCGACACCTGTTTGGCGTATTTCGCCAGCACGCCGCGCGCGTAGCGTGGCGCAGGCGGCTTCCATGCCGCGCGGCGGCGCGCAAGTTCGGCGTCGGGCACATCGAGTTGCAGCAGGCGTGCGCTGGCATCAATGGTGATGGAGTCGCCCTCCTGCACCAAGGCGATGTTACCCCCCACCGCGGCCTCCGGCGCGACGTGGCCGACCACCATGCCGTAGGTGCCGCCCGAGAAGCGGCCGTCGGTGATGAGGCCGACGGAGTCGCCCAGACCCTCGCCGATGATGGCCGAGGTCGGTGACAACATCTCGCGCATGCCGGGACCGCCCTTGGGGCCTTCATAACGGATCACGATCACGTCGCCGGGTTTGATCTTTTGCGCGAGGATCGCCTCCATGCAGGATTCTTCCGATTCGAACACGCGCGCCGGACCGGTCATCACCGGCTTCTTCACACCGGTGATCTTGGCGACGGCGCCTTCCTCCGCAAGATTGCCCTTCAGAATCGCAAGATGACCCTGCGGATAGATGGGGTTGTCCCAGGGACGAATGACATCCTGATCCTTGCGCGGCTCTTCCGGAATGTCCTCGAGCACCTCGGCGATGGTCTGACCGGTAATGGTGAGTGCATCGCCATGGAGAACACCATGCGCGAGCAGTATCTTCATCACCTGTGGGATCGCACCGGCTCTGTGTAAATCCGTGGCGACATAACGGCCGGAAGGTTTGAGGTCGCACAACACCGGCACGCGCGCGCGCATCGCCTCGAAGTCGTCAATGACTAGCGGGACTTGCGCGGCGTGTGCGATGGCGAGCAGATGCAACACGGCGTTGGTGGAACCGCCCACCGCCATGTTGACGGCGATGGCGTTTTCGAACGCCTTGCGCGTGAGTATCCGGCGCGGCAGAATTTGCTTTTTGATGGCGTCCACCAGCACGGCGGCGGATTGCGCGGCGCTTTCCGCCTTTTCCTCGTCTTCGGCGGCCATCGTGGAGGAATACATCAGGCTCATCCCCATCGCCTCGAAGGCCGAGGACATGGTATTCGCGGTGTACATGCCGCCGCACGAACCCGCGCCGGGACAGGCGTTACGTTCCACTCCGAGCAATTCCGCTTCATCAATCTTGTGCGCGCTGTACTGGCCCACCGCCTCGAAGGCGCTCACGATGGTGAGATCACGGCCTTTATAGTGGCCGGGCTTGATGGTGCCACCGTACACGAAGATCGCGGGGATGTTCATACGGGCCATCGCAATCATCGCGCCGGGCATGTTTTTGTCGCAGCCGCCGATGGCAATCACGCCATCCATGCTCTGACCGTTGCACACGGTTTCGATGGAGTCGGCAATCACCTCGCGCGACACAAGCGAATATTTCATCCCTTCGGTGCCCATGGAGATGCCATCCGAGATGGTAATGGTGCCGAACATCTGCGGCATCGCGCCCATCTTTTTCAACGCAGTTTCGGCGCGCGCCGCCAAGGCGCCGATGCCCATGTTGCACGGCGTGATGGTGCTGTGCGCGTTGGCCACGCCGACGATGGGCTTGTCGAAATCCATGTCGCCAAACCCTACGGCGCGCAGCATGGCGCGGTTGGGTGAACGTTGCACCCCTTGGGTGACAATTTTGCTTCTGCGGTTATCCGCCATGGAATGACTCCAGCTTGAGTTAGAACTGGGATTTTAACCTAAAAGCAGGGGGTTGCCAGCGGGAAGGACTAGAAGGTATGCCAGGATTTTCTCCGCCACTGCATCTTGGGAATGATGAGACCGATGACCAAGCCTAACAGAAGGGTGCCGGCCCCCGCCAAGAACCACTGTTGGTCGCGATGAACTTTCAGTTCTTCGTTCGTATCGCGCAGCACTTTGAGTTCACTCTCCATCATAGCAAGCCGGTCAACCTGCGCCGGAACAGTGGATAGTGTGGCCACGCTCTGAGCGGAGATCTTCACCGCGGTTAACTCTGACGGGCCTGAGGCAAGTGCATCCGTATTACCCAGTGGCGCAACCGGTATGCCTATCATCCCGGCGGTGGTGATTGAGCTTGCCAGCAAGGGGGCCGGTACCCAGCCCTCCACTCCGTCGGCGCTGCGCACCCGCAAAAAGCCGGGCGACTCATTATCCAACACCTCCACGACCGCGCTTTTCATCAATCTGCGCAGAGGTTCGGCATTGGCGCTGGCGGCGCCCAGCAGGTCTACGCCCTGGTCTTGGGAGACATAGGCGAGGGTTTGCGGCCAGGCCAGCACCGGCAGGAACAGGACTAAAAACACGATCGCCCGCATTATTCCACCTTTAAGGACATGTCAGCCTTCAGGCTTTTAAGCAAGCCTAGCGTCTCGATAACACAAGACATTTTCACGTTTTGGTCTGTTACGATTCCGGGGCGCCCTGGCCGCTCCCGGCATCCTGCCTGCCGTGCCGTACAGGGAAGAGCGACAGCGAAGGGTTCTACCAATGTCGCGGGAGGCAGGATGCCGGGAGCGACCGGCATTAGTACGTCCCTGTACGTCACAACTGCTTCCATACACAGCGCCCGCCGCTCGTCTTATCTATCGCTTCCAGACGCTGCAAGTGAGCAGCGGATTCATCAGTTGTCGCCAGCGGCACACTGAGGCGCGGGCGGTCGGCCTGCAGGCGGCGGGACGCCTGCTGGGCCTGTGTGCTGTCCGAGGCGCCGCTATCCAGTGACAGGCTGGCCTGGCCGCCGGTCATGGCCAAATAGACATCAACCAGGATTTCGGCATCGAGCAGCGCGCCGTGCAGGGTGCGTTGCGAGTTGTCCACCCCGTAACGCTTGCACAGGGCATCGAGGCTGTTTTTTTGGCCGGGATGAAGCTGACGGCCCAAGGTGAGGGTACAGAAGACCGGACAGTAGCGGCCTATCGGCCCCCTGTCTCCCCCCAGCAGCGATAACTCGCGGTTCAGGAATCCGACATCAAATGCAGCGTTATGGATAATCAATTCCGCATCGCGGACAAAATTCAGAAACTCCTCCGCGACGTCGCGAAAGCGCGGCTTGTCGGCGAGAAACTCGTCGGTCAGGCCGTGCACCTCCATGGCGCCGGGATCTATGGGACGCTCGGGGTGCAGGTATTGATGATAGCGGTTACCGGTGGGGCGGCGATTGACCAGTTCGACGCAGCCGATCTCGATGATCCTGTGCCCCTTCTCGGGGTCCAGACCGGTAGTTTCGGTGTCCAGCACAATTTGTCGCATTACTGTTTTGCTCCTTAAGTTTGGGAAACTCTGAATAAATCAGAGATCCCTCACATCATATCCACAAATAGTTCTTGCGGTGAAAAAGCTTCACCACGGAGGGCGGAGAGGAGAAACAAACCCTTCTTGAGGGTATTCCTCTGCGTCCTCTGCGGTAAATTATTTATGGATACGTTCTTAGTTTGTCTATCGCCTGCGTAGCCAGCTGGTCCGCGCGTTCGTTTTCCGGATGACCAGAGTGTCCCCGCACCCAGTGCCACTCCACCTCGTGGGCCTCCAGGGCCCGATCCAGGCGTTCCCACAGGTCGGCGTTCTTGACCGGTTTTTTGTCTGAGGTCTTCCAACCGCGCCGCTTCCATCCCGCCAGCCATTCCGTGATTCCTTTGTGCAGGTATTGGGAATCGGTCGTGACGCGCACCTTGCAGGGGCGGCGCAACGATTCCAGCGCCTGGATGGCGGCCATCATCTCCATGCGGTTGTTGGTGGTGTGGGCCTCACCGCCCGATAACTGCTTCTCATGGCCCTTGTAGCGCAACAAGGCGCCCCAGCCGCCCGGCCCGGGGTTGCCGCGGCAGGCGCCGTCGCTGAAGATCTCCACCCGATCAGTCATGTTTCATATGACTGGCGGTAGGCTCCACGACCCCTGTATTAACCAGCCGTGAACGCCGCCAGCTTGGCTTGATCGGGGTCAGCGTGGCGACCCGTTTCCTGGCCAGCAGGACATAGCACCCCGCCAAGCCCGGCCACCAACGCGCGCCCACGTTTTCCATGAAGCTCAGTTTCTGCATAACGCGGACATTCTGCAAGGGGGGGCGGAAAAAGTATCCCTGCTCCTCGATATTATCGAAGCCGAGCAATGCCAGCCAATCTTTGATGCGGGTAAGCCCGCGGAAGTTTCCGCACCAGGGGGGATAAGAACCTCGCCGCAGGAATAAACGCCACAGACCCCACAGGCTCCAGGGATTAAAACCCATTATCACCACGTGTCCTTCGGGGATAAGCACCCGCTCGGCCTCGCGTAACACCTGATGGGGATCGGCCTCAAATTCCAGAGTATGGGGCAGCACGATGACATCTACACTGTCGGAGGCCAGCGGCAGGGCGTCGGCTCTGGCGTACAGGCACATCCGGCCCCTGGTTTCCACATCCACCCCCAACACCATGCGATGGGTAATCCTGCTGCCGGCCAGGAGATCGGCGTCGCCGATCTGGCCGACCTGTAAAAGGTGGTACCCGAACAGATTGGAGAGTATCCCGTTAAGCCGTGTAACTTCCGTCTCAAGCAGAGTCCGCCCCAGATTGAGGCCATACCAAGCTTGCTGCCGTTGCCTAAAAAGTTGGGGATCACACTGCATTGCCGGTTTCATATATGCTTCATGATACGCGATAGCAACCTGCTCTATGAAGGGGTAGGATCTGACAGCCAAACTTGCGGTAGCGTAGCCTTCGGCGTGTTGAGCAGGCCCTTGGATAGGCAAGCCCTAAACGGACCAACTGTGTAAAAAATATACAAAGAGATCTTGAATTAGATTAAGTCTTAATTTTTAACTATTTGAAATATAACATATTTAGTATTTTTCTGGTCAATAAAGGTTGACCCGGCTGTCCCTAGCTTTTACCATGGGCGGATGAGTACACCCACTCTGACCCACGAACTGAGCAAGTTTGGGGGCGCTTTTGGGGGCATGAGCCTGCTGGCACTGGGGCTACTCGCCTGCGCGCAAACCCCTCAACGCGCCGATCAACCCCCCTCCTCGCCGCCGCCCCCAGCCAACTCTTCGGCCAAGTCTTCGGATGGTATGGCTGCTGAGCGCTATTCGGTGACGATCTCCCCTACCAACCTCTGGGAAAAGTTGGGCGAGAGCTTTGGGCTGAGCCCTTCGACAGAATCAGTACAGGCTTCAACCGAGCGTGCCGTCTTGGGCCGAACCGACCCTACGATTTGGGACAGGATGCGGACAGGCTTTGCACTCCCGGGGCGTCATGAGCAGCGGGCGCAGCGCGAGGCCCGGGATTTTGCCGATGACCAGGAAAGGCTTGGCGAGACCCTGACGCGAGCGGAGCCTTACGTTTACTTTGTGCTCGAGGAGATCGAGAAGCGCCAGATGCCCACCGAGATCGCGCTCTTGCCCCTGATTGAAAGCGCCTATCAGCCTCTGGCCCAATCCGACCAGGGTGCGGCGGGGATGTGGCAGTTTATCCCCTCCACCGGCAGAAACTTCGGTCTCAAACAAACCTTCTGGTACGACGGACGGCGCGATGTTATCGCCTCCACCAACGCCGCCCTGGATTATCTGCAAAAACTAAACATCGACTTTGAGGGCGACTGGCTGCTCACCCTGGCGGCCTACAACGCGGGCGAGGGCGCGGTGCAGCGCGCCGTCAAGAAAAACCTGCGTGCCCGCAAGTCCACCGACTTTTGGTCGCTCGATTTACCCAAGGAAACCAAGGCCTATATTCCGAGACTGCTGGGGATAGCGGCGCTGGTCGCCGCACCCGACGAGTTTAACATGACCTTGAATCCGATCCCCAACGCCCCCTATGTGGCGAGCGTGGATCTGGATTCTCCGATCAATCTCACCTTGGCCGCCAAGATGGCGGACATTTCCCAAAAGGAAATGCGTCAGCTTAACCCCGGTTTCCTGCGCGGGGCCACCGCCCCCCACGGCCCCCATCAACTGCTGCTGCCGGTAGACAAGGTGGCGGCCTTCGCCGCCAAGCTCGCCGCCCTCAGCGTGGACAAACGCCTCGCCGTGCCGGGCAGGCCCGGAATCAAGGACAAAAAGTCTGTCCTGAGCAAAGCCGAAGGAAAAGATCCCGGTGGAACCGCCACGCAATCTCCCCCTTCCAAATCTCTCGTCATAGCCTCATCCTCCACTCAATCTTCCAAGCCCCTCGTCCAGTACACAGTCCGTGAGGGTGACTCGTGGGAGCGCATCGCCAAGCACTTCAAGATCACCACCGCCCAGCTCCGCGCATGGAACGCGGATAAGGTCGAATTCAAATACCTGATGCCTGGGCATAGCCTTACCGTCTACCCCGATAGCGGCAGCGTGGCGAATGCCAGCATGGGTAGAGAGGGATTGCGCTAATAGCAGCAGACCGAGCTAGGGACAAATGATTTCACCGCAGAGGACGCTGAGGATACAGCAAGTTAAAACTCAAAATCTTGCAAGTTCAGCGATAGAAATACAAATGCCACTCAGCTATCATTTTTCTCTGCGTCCTCGGCGGTAAATCAAGCTTCCTTTAACCCCCTGCTCACCTCACCCCTTCAATCCTAGGCACTGCGTCGAGCAGGGTTTTGGTGTAGGGGTGGCTGGAATGGCGCAACACAGTCTCGGTCGGGCCGTGCTCCACGATCTTGCCGTGATACATCACCGCGACCTCGTGGGCGAGGTATTCCACCACCGCGATATTGTGCGTGATGAACAGATAGGCGATACCGAGCCGTTCTTGCAAGGTCTTCAGCAGGTTCAGGATCTGCGCCTGCACCGAGACATCCAGCGCGCTGGTCGGTTCATCGCAGATGATGAGTTTGGGATTCACGGCGAGCGCTCGCGCAATGCAGATGCGCTGGCGCTGCCCGCCCGAGAATTCGTGCGGATAGCGGTATTTGAGTTCGGCTTGCAACCCCACCTGCTCCAACAGTTCGTCCACGCGCCGTTCGTGTTCCCCGGCCGTGCCTACCTTAAGCGCCTGCATGCCCTCTTTCAGAATATCGCTCACCATCATGCGCGGGTTAAGCGAGGAATAGGGATCCTGGAAGATGATTTGAAAATTCGCGCGTTGCCGGCGCAAGGCCTCGCCGCGCAAGGCGCGCAGATCGAGTCCGGCAAACCGCACACTGCCTCCGGTAGGCGGCGCCAGTTGCAGGATACCCTTGCCCACGGTGGTCTTGCCGGAACCCGATTCGCCCACCAGGGCGAGGGTCTGGGCGGGTTTTATCGTGAGCGAAACGCCATCCACGGCGCGCACGTAACCCGCCACACGCTGCAAGAGGCCCTTGCGGATGGGGAAATAGACCTTGAGATCGCGGATCTCCAGCAAGGCCTGCTCCGCGCCGGCCTCGTGTGACATAGGAACGGCTGCTTCGGGATGAGGTAATACCGCAAAATCCGCTGCCATCTTAGATCCCACATCAGCAGGCCGCGCGGCGCTGTAGGCGGGGTCGTAGAGATGACAGAGTACTCCATGCTCGGCCGACGACGTACATGGAAGTACTAGTGTCGCAGGAGGCAGGACGCCGGGAGCGACACCCGTCCAGCGCGGGATGATGTCCCGGCATGTCTGCCAGGCAAAATCGCAGCGGGGGGTAAACCGGCAGCCCGTAGGGCGCTCGGCAAGCGAGGGCACCGATCCCTTCATGGCTGTGAGGCGTTGCCCGCGTTTGTTGAAACCGGGCAGCGAATCAAACAATTTCTTCGTGTAAGGATGTTGCGGCTCGGCAAAGAATTGTGCGCGGGAGGCCAGCTCGACGATCTGACCCGCATACATGACCGCCACGCGATCGGCCATCGCTGACACCACGCCGAGATCATGGGTGATGAGCAGGACGGTCATGCCCATATCTTTTTGCAGCTTGCGCAACAGCTCCAGAATCTGTGCCTGGATGGTGACATCGAGCGCCGTTGTCGGTTCATCGGCAATCAGTAATTCAGGCTCGCCTGCCAAAGCGATGGCAATCATCACGCGCTGTTTCATGCCCCCGGAGAGTTGATGGGGATAATCGTGGATGCGCCGCTGGGGCTCGGCGATACCGACGGCGTCCAGCAGTTCGATGGCGCGCTGTTCGGCGCGCCTTTCCTTAAGCCTCCGGTGCACCTTGAGTGCTTCGCCGATCTGTGTGCCCACGGTGAGCACCGGATTGAGACTGGTCATCGGTTCCTGAAAAATCATGGCGATGCGTCCGCCGCGGACCTCGCGCATCTTGACCTCCGGGAGGCGCAAGAGATCCTGATTATGTAACAAGATCTGGCCACTGCTGCGCGCGGTCGAGGGCAGCAAGCGCATGATGGAGAGCGCGGTGAGCGACTTTCCGCTGCCTGATTCGCCGAGCAGAGCGAAGACTTCGCCGGCGGCGATGTCGAAACTGACGCCATCCACGGCGCGCAGTTGGCCCTGACCGGTTTCAAACCAGGTGATTAGATTGTTTATGCTGAGTAACGCAGTCATAGCTTTCTCAAGCGCGGGTCAAAGGCGTCGCGCACCTTGTCGGAAAACAGATTGGCGGCAAGCACCAGGATAAACATGAACACAAAGGCCGCCAGCAATGACCACCACACCATGGGTTCACGCGCCATCTCCATGCGCGCGCTGTTGATCATATTGCCCCAACTTATCATGGAGGGATCTACGCCTACGCCTACGTAAGACAGCACCGCCTCGGCCAACACCAAACCGCTGAAACTCAGCACCATGGTAATCAAAACGATGTGCATGACGTTGGGGATGAGATGACGCCAGATGACGGTGCCGTGGCTGACACCCAGGGCGATTGCAGCCTGAACATAATCCATCTCGCGCAGTTTCAGCGTCTCGCCGCGCAGCAGACGCGCCAGCCCCGTCCAATTGGTGATGCCCAGGATAATGCACAGAAATAACAGCCGCACGTCGGCGCGCAGGGCCACGGTCTCGAATTGATCGGGATGGTTGGCCATATACACCTGCAACATGAGTATCGCCGCGGCGATCAGCAGCACGTCGGGGATGGAGTTGAGGGTGGTATATATATATTGCACCACGTCATCCACCCAGCCGCGGAAATAACCCGCCAGCACGCCCAGCATGGCAAACGGAAGCGTGACCAGAGTAGTAAGCGTGCCTATCACAAGTCCGGTGCGCATGCTCTTCAGGGTCGCATAGAACACGTCCTGCCCGACCTTGTCGGTGCCGAAGATGTGGTAATGGATGCTCAACGCGGCTGACCAAATGGCAAATAAAATAATCGCACCGAGTGTGAGCAGAATCACGCGCCAGGGGACATGGGTTTGACCGCGCGCCACGTTGTTGAGCATGAGACTGAAAGAAGCTTTGGCGCGCCACGCCAGCACCATAATCCATAGCAGGCTGACCAACAACCAACCAATCCCTCCCCATACAGCCGCCTTCAGGGAGCGGCTAACGATGTCCATGCCTCGCTCCGCAGCGGGATCTTTCAAGTGAGAGCCGCCAAATTGCAGACGTGGAAACTCTCGCACTTGCGTACCGTCCGGACGTGTGATCGTTTCCTTTGCATATAAATGTGCGGCGAAGGGAGCGGAGTAGGTTTTTTCGGTGCGAGTACGAAGCGGCGTAGCGAGCAGGTCAAACACACTCAACACCTCGGAGGAATAGTCCACACGCCCATTGCTTCCCCCGGACGTGGGAAGGGCAAGACGAAAATGGAACGAATCGAGCAGACCCACCGTGAGATAGGCCAGCAGAACCACCAAACAGGCCATTGCCATTTTACTGCGCACAACCTCACGCCAGGGCGCGCGCAGATGCTCCTTGCGCCGCGCAACGATGATGAAAGCGATTACCACACCGAACAATAGATAGATCAGAGCGTCGGTCCAGAGGATGACAGGCTGAAAAGACATCAGGAGCACCTCAGTTCAGCCTCACGCGCGGGTCTACCAAGGTATAAGAAATATCGGTGAGCAACAGACCGATAATGTAGAGCACCGAGCCCAGAAAGACCATGGCGCGCACGACGGCGAAGTCCTGGGCCTGAATCGCATCTATGGTGTAACTGCCCAAACCGGGAATACCGAAAAAAGATTCCAGGATCAGGCTGCCCAGGAACAGGATGGGCAAGATCACGACCACACCGGTGAGGATGGGGATCATGGCGTTTTTCAATACATGGGTGAACAGCACGCGCACCTCGGAGAGGCCCTTGGCGCGTGCGGTGCGCACATAGTCTTTGCCCAGCTCTTCCAGAAACAGGGTGCGATAGAGACGTATGCCTGCGCCCATTCCGCCGATCACTCCGATGATCACCGGCAGCACGATAAACTTGAAGGCATTAATACCCATGTCATAGCCGGAGATCGGCGCCAGGCGCCACAGCTTGCTGATGAGGTATTGCCCGCCGATGATATAAAACAACCCTGAGATGGACATCATGATGATGCAAATCACCACGCCCCAGAGATCAATATAGGATCCGCGAAAAAAAGCCAGCAGCAGGGCAAAGCTGATCTGCACCCCAATGCCTATAATCAACGTGGGTACTGCAATGGCGAGGCTCGGCCACATGCGGGCGCTGATCTCGCGGCCGATGCTGCGGCCGTCATCGGCGCGCCCGAATTCAAAGGCGAGCAGGGCCAGAGACTTTTCAAAAAAGATGGTGTCGGTGACTTTTCCCATACCGGCCGCCTGTTCGTTAACCATGAGCGGCTTGTCGTAACCGCGCTCGGCCTTCCACTTTTCTATCGCCTCCTGTGTGACGCGCTTTACGCCAAGGTGCATACGGGCCATGTCATCCGGACTGTTGACGACGAAAAATAAAACAAAGGTGATGAGATTGACGCCGATCAGTATCGGGATGGCATACAGCACGCGGCGGATGATATAGGCGATCATAATGCGGGGCTGCGTTCCCTGCGGCCGCTCCTGCGCATCCCTGCGCTCGCGGCATTGGTGCGTCGTGCCCGGCACAGATAACTCAGCATGGCGGGGAAGATGCTGATAAACAAGATCACCACGATGCCAAATAGCGGCGTCAAGATAGGCTTGTTCCACTCTGCGCGCTGCTTGCTGCGCAGTCCGGCGTCAATGCGTATATATTTCAACTCGTTGTTGGCCATCTCGTTGGGCTTGGCGTTTTCATACCAGGCGTGGTACAGACCGAATTTCTTGCGATGCAATCCCCACAACAGCGGCGCATCCTTGCGCGCGATCTCCATCATCTTGTTGATGATCGCCTGACGCTCCGGGCCATTGTCCATGTTTTTCATCTGTTCAAATAATTTGTTGAACTCCGGGTTGTCGTAGTTCGCCGCGTTTTCACCGTTCTTGCCCACTTTGGCATTGGGGCCGTAGAGCAGAAACATAAAGTTTTCGGGATCGGGATAATCCGCGTTCCAGCCCCACTGCCAGATCTGCGCGTTGCCCTTCAGCATCTTTTCCTGAAAGCGGTTGAAATCGGTATTGCGGATATCCAATTGCAAATCCAGTTTCTGAAACTGCTTGCGCAACCAGTCGAGATAGGCCTTGTCATCGGGGCCTCGCAGCGCGGTATCAAAATGCAGCAATAGCGGCTTGCCCGTCTGCGCATCTCGCCCGTTCGGATAGCCCGCCTCGGCCAGCAGGCGGCGCGCCTCTTCGAGCGATTTGCGCTGCGGCCGGCCGTTCACCCAATCATAGACATAAGGATTAACACCCGTCTCGCCTTCTACATAGCCGAAGATGCCGGGCGGGATGGGCCCTTGCGCCGGAATGCCGCGCCCGTTGAGAAAGATGGAGATGAACTCTTCATAATCCACCGCGATAGAGATCGCCTGGCGTAGTTTGCGCGCGCGTTCGCTCAGGCCACCCACCACCGGGTCGAGCATGTTGAAGCCCATGTAAGAGAGATCCGTGCCGATACTGGTAAGCAGGCGAATACCCTTTCCCTGCATCCCCTCCGTCACCGCCACATCACCGCCCGTCGAGATGCGCACCGCCTGATCGAAGCTGTCGGAACTGATGCCTGAGGCGTCGTAATAGCCTTGTAGAAATTTGTTCCAATACGGAATACTCTCTTTTTCCAGACTGTATACCGCCTTGTCAATAAACGGCAACGGCTTGCCGGCATCAGCGAGCAGGCCACGCTCTCTGTCTTCGGGTTCGCCTTCGCCGGGATACGTTTCACCGTGAAAATTGGGATTGCGTTCCAACACCAACTGGCGATTGGGATCATTCACCGTGAGACGGTAAGCACCGGTGCCGACGGGATACCAGTCTAGCGTGATGTTCTTTTCAATGAGCCCGGGTTGTGAATAAAAACGATCCGCCTCCGGCGGGACAGGCGCAAAAAAAGGCATCGCCAGCCAATACAAAAGTTGCGGGTATTTGCCGCGCACCTTGATGCGATAGGTGTAACGATCGAGCGCCGTAACGCCTTCCAAGGGATAACGGGTGAGATCGAGATAGCTCTGATCGCCCTGTTCCTTCGCTGCATTGTTTAACATCTCGCCATATTCTTTAAGCCCCACGATATATTCGCTCATCAAACCAAAAATAGGCGAGTGTATGCCGGGGTGTGCGAGGCGCTTGATCTGATACACGTAGTCATCGGCGACCAGCTCACGGCTGTCGCGGTATTTAAAGTCCCGGAGCGTATCAATTCCGGCAAGCTCGGAGGAAGTCAATCGGTGATAACGATAATTCCCGGTCTCGTCACGGGCGAAGGCCGGGTGGGGTTCATAGCGTATGCCGGGCTTGATGCGGATGTCGTAAATGCTGAAGGCGATATCCTTGGTCTCAGCGGTTTCCGGTAAAACCTTGCCCTCCGCGTCGAGATACACTGCATGCGGCATCTCTTGGGCGGCGAGCGGGATGAGTGTGTAGGGGCGTTTTAGATAATGATATTGCAACGGCGGTTCATAGATCTGCGCGATCAAGGCAAATTCGTTTTCGACATAGGATCGCGCAGGATCGAGGTGTTTGGGACGCTCGGTGAAGGAGGAATAGAGGATATTCTTGCCCTCCTCGTGAGCGGGGTAAGGATTATTCCAGGCCTGCCCGGTGCAAGCAACGAGTGACGCCGAGATCACGGCGAAAAACAGGCTTCGGAGCGGGCGGGCGGTGAGATTCATTCCTATCATCTTGTCGGAAGCGTGAGCGAAGCGCAATCCTTTAGCATGAAGTTGCGGGTGGCAAGTCGCCCAGGAACACCCTACACTATATAATAGCCTTGATATAAGAAAAGGATAAATCCATGGGATTTCTCAACGGTAAACGCGCCCTTATCGTGGGGCTCGCCAGCACCCGCTCCATTGCCTGGGGCATCGCCCAGGCCATGCGCCGGGAAGGGGCCGAACTGGCCCTTACCTATCAAAATGAAAAATTGCAGGAGCGAGTCGAGAAGATGGCGGCCGAGTTAGGCTCCACCATCACCCTGCCCTGCGAATTGAGCGACGATGCCGAAATCGCCCGGACATTCGAGCGGCTAAGCGAGCACTGGTCACATCTCGACAGCATCGTTCATTCAGCCGCCTATACCTTCCGCAGCGAGCTGGAAGGCCCCTATATAGACGCCGTCACCCGCGAGGGATTCCGTGTCGCGCACGATATAAGCTCCTACAGCTTCACCGCGCTCGCCAAGGCCGGCCGCAAACTGATGCAGGGCCGTAACGGGTCGCTGCTGACCTTGAGCTATCTGGGCGCCGAGCGCGTCATCCCCAATTACAACGTGATGGGCCTCGCCAAGGCGAGCCTGGAGGCCAATGTATGCTATATGGCCGACAGCCTGGGACCCGAGGGTACCCGCGTCAACGCCGTCTCGGCAGGGCCGATCAAAACCCTGGCCGCAAGCGGCATCAGCGGCTTTAACAGAATTCTCGATCACATGGAGAAAAACGCACCGCTACGGCGTAACGTGACCATCGAAGAAGTCGGCAATGCCGCCGCATTTTTGTGCTCCGATCTCGCCTCCGGCATCACCGGCGAGGTGGTGTATGTAGACAGCGGTTATCACATTGTGGGTATGGGACCGCTTTAGTAGGATAGTCGCCGGGATGAAGGTGCGTGATGCACTCAAACGGCTTAACGAGTATGGTTGGTATTTAGCTGTCACTGAGGGCAGCCATCGCCAATTCAAACATCCTACGAAATTGGGTCGCGTAACCGTTCCGGGTAAACCAGGCGATGATCTGCCACCCGGCACATTAAATAGCATCCTGCGTCAAGCAGGTTTAAAGAAACAGGAGGGTTAAAATGCGTTATGCCATAGTAATTGAGAAAGCGGAGAACAACTATGCCGCTTATGTCCCCGATTTGCCGGGCTGCGTGGCAACCGGGAAGACCATGGAAGAAGTTGAAGATCAAATTCGCGAGGCTATTGATCTCCATTTGCGCGGAATGCGCGAAGACGGTCTAGCCATTCCCGAGCCCACCAGCCGGGTTGAGTATGTGGACGCCGCATAAAAAACATGACCACTCGAAACATCGAATCTACCTTACACGAAAAACGCCTTTTTGAACCTGCTGCGGAGTTTGCCGCCAAGGCGCGCATCAAAAACCGGCAAGAATTGGAGACCCTGCGCCGTGAGGCCGAAGGGGATCATGAGAAATTCTGGGCACGTCTTGCGCTCCGGGAAATCAACTGGCAAAAACCCTTTACGCATGTTCTGGATAATAGTAAGGCGCCCCACTTTCGCTGGTTTGATGACGGGTTGTTAAACGTCTCCTACAACTGCCTCGATAGAAACCTCAAAGACAAAGCTCAAAAAACCGCCATTATTTTCGAAGGCGAACAGGGCGACGTCCGCCGCCTTAGCTACGCCGAACTTTACCGTGAGGTGTGTCATTTTGCCAATGCGCTCAAGGCCAAAGGCATTAAAAAAGGCGACCGGGTGGTGATCTACATGCCCATGGTGCCGGAGGTCGTCGTCGCCATGCAGGCATGCGCACGTATCGGCGCGATTCACTCCGTGGTATTCGGCGGATTTTCGGCGCAATCCTTGAAAGACCGCATTGAAGACGCCGGGGCCAAAATGCTCATCACCGCCGACGGTGGCACGCGCGGCGGCAAGATCATTGAGTTAAAACTCGCCGCAGATCAGGCGCTCGGCAAAGGCTGCCCGACTATTGAGTCCGTCATTGTATTAAAGCGCAGCGGTCAAACCATTCCCATGCAAAGCGGGCGCGATGTGTGGTGGCACGATGCAGTAAAAAATGTTCCCGATCAGTGCGATCCGGTGTGGGTGGAGAGCGAGCACCCGTTATTTTTACTTTACACCTCCGGCTCTACAGGAAAACCAAAAGGCATCCAACATTCCAGTGCCGGTTATTTGCTCGGCACCATCGTCACCATGCAGTGGGTGTTCGACATCCGCGACGATGACATCTTCTGGTGCGCCGCGGATGTCGGCTGGGTGACAGGCCACAGTTATGTCACTTACGGCCCGCTTGCGACCGGCGCGACAATGATCATGTACGAAGGCGCGCCCACCATCCCCGACGGCGGGCGCTTCTGGGACATCTGCCAGCGCCACGGTGTTACGATTTTTTACACCGCGCCTACGGCGATACGTGGCCTGATGAAACTGGGCGATGAGATTCCCGCCAAATACGATTTATCCAAATTGCGTTTGCTCGGCACCGTCGGCGAACCCATCAACCCCGAGGCTTGGATGTGGTATCACACCCACATCGGACACGAACGCTGCCCCATCGTGGACACCTGGTGGCAGACGGAGACCGGCGCGCATCTCATTTCACCCATCCCCGGCGCGGTGACCACCAAACCCGGCTCCTGCACCCTGCCGCTCCCAGGCATCGCGGCGGACATTGTGGACGAAGAAGGTCACAGCATTACCAAGCCCAATCAAGGCGGATATCTGGTCATCAAAAAGCCCTGGCCGTTCATGCTGCGCACCATCTGGGGCGACGAACAGCGTTACTTGGACACCTATTGGAAAAAATTCAACAACAAATACTACGTCGCGGGCGACACCGCACACCGCGACGAAGACGGCTACTTCTGGATCATGGGCCGCGCCGACGACGTGCTGAAAGTCTCCGGCCACCGCCTCGGCACCATGGAAATCGAATCCGCCCTCGTCGCACACCCGCGCGTCGCCGAAGCCGCCGTCGTAGGCAAACCTGACGAGATTAAAGGCGAAGCGGTATTTGCCTACGTAGTATTGCGCGGCTCACGCCCCGCAGGCGGCGTGGACGCAACACTCACCAAAGAATTGCGCGCCTGGGTCACCGAACAGATCGGCCCCATCGCCCGCCCGGACGACATCCGCTACGCCGACAACCTCCCCAAGACCCGCTCCGGCAAAATCATGAGGCGTCTGCTGCGCTCTATCGCCGCAGGTGAGGCCATCACGCAGGATACTTCAACACTGGAAAATGAGGCGATACTGTTGCAGTTGCAGGGGAAGGCATAATGGTTAAGGCAATTCATCACGCCATTTATGGCGGCTATTTCTAGTCAGGCTCACAGATGCTAAGCCGCACTGCATGCATTGTTTTGCTCGCGCTCTTCGCCGCAGCCGCTTCTGCGGACAGACCTCAAGTGCAGCATGTCACTGGCATTTACAGCAATCTCTATTACAGCGAAGAGAGCGGAACTTGTCGTCCGTTGGAGCCAAGGCACTGAGGAGCATCTAATGCGTGGTAAAAGTTACTGGCAGTGAGCCCCACAAGGCACTCCAGCCCGGGAGGGCACAATAGCGCAGCGTATTGCGCCGGATGCCGCGACGGATATACATAGGCTTCGCTAACCCGCCTACTCAAATACACTCCATACCGCTTGCGATTCCCGCCTTGAACTTTTGTATCCAATCGAATACACTGTGAGGCATGTACACTTTATCTGCGCTCCGAGGAATTCGACGCTTGGCTTGCGGCACTTAAAGACAAGGTCGGACGCGCCAGAATCATCCATCGCATTCGCGCTGCCGAGGCTGGTAACTTCGGCGACTGTGAGCCGGTTGGTGAAGGAGTGTCGGAAATGCGTATTCATGTCGGGCCAGGCTACCGGCTTTATTACATGCGGCGCGGAAAAGTGATCTATCTGCTCTTGCTGGGCGGCGACAAGTCCGGCCGGAAGCGCGACATCAAGCGCGCCCTGGAAATGGCGCGAACGTTGAAGCGGGAGAAAATACCATGACGAAATTTGCACATTTTGACGCAGCGGATTATTTGACAGACGAAGAAACCATCGCGGAATATCTTACCGTTGCACTGGAAGATCCGAACCCGGACTTGTTTCTGGTCGCAGTGCGAGACGTTGCCCGTGCACATGGCATGACGCAACTGGCGAAGGACACCGGACTGGGGCGCGAAAGCCTCTACAAGGCGCTCACGCCCGGCGCCAAACCGCGCTACGACACGGTGCTGAAAATTATGCACGCTCTCGGGGTAAAACTAACGGCGGCTCCAGCCCGTAGGATGGGCAGAGCGAAGCGAACCCCCATCATCATTATCAAGACAACTAATGACGGAAAAGTAGGATCAAGTAAGTAGTTTTTCCGAAATAAGCTCCGTTCGTGCTACTCTGTAGCAAGATGCCTAAGCAGAGTATCGAACGTGTCCGCTGCCCCTAATATTCCCTTTGACGGCCTCGGTTTTGCCGATCTGTTCCGGATCCATGGCTTGCGCCGCCTTGATGAGCTGTTTCTAAACCGGCTTGCTGCGGATGACACGGCTTTGCACGCTGGGCTGCTGAGTTATCGCGCCCCCTCTACGTCATTGACTCCCTTAGAGCAGAGTGAACTGCTACTCGCCTGTGCGCCCTATTTGGAAGATTTCATCGCCGAACTGTTCGATATCGAACAGGAACTCGAGACCTCCCAGGCACGCACGCTCTCGCACAATGTCGTATCTGCTTTCAAGAAATTATTTGTACAGCGTCGCGCGCGGCGGCGCTTGAAGGAAGATCCGCCGGAGACTTTTACCGAGCTGGATAGCTGGCTTGGCTCGGCGCTGGCAAGTTCTCCATTTAATGGGATGGATCGGGAACGCGCCGTGGCAAGTCTCGCCGAGCAGTGGCTCAAAGACCCTGAAACCAATGCGGAAGTCATTGAAAAACTGACCCGCTGGTGCATCCGCGCCATCAATGATGAAGACGGTCGTGCAGCGGTAAGCGGCTGGGTAAGTTTCAAATTTCCGCAGCCGCTCGATTACCCCCACCTGGTGCGCATTCAAAAAACTCTGAACGATCCCTTGCCACGATTGGAAGGCCCACCCGATCAGCGGCATAAGCGTGACGGCTTCAAGCTCACCGATTCGCGCATGTCCGCGCGCGCGGTGCAGGATCAAGTCAATTACTGCATCTACTGCCACGATCACGACGGCGATTTTTGTTCCAAGGGTTTCCCGGAGAAGAAAGCAGAACCGGAGCGCGGCTTAAAGATCAATCCGCTCGGCGTGGCGCTCACCGGCTGTCCCCTGGAAGAAAAGATCTCCGAGATGCACACCTTGAAACGGGATGGCCACACCATCGCGGCGCTCGCTATGGCGATGGTGGACAACCCCATGGTGCCCGCCACCGGCCACCGCATCTGCAACGACTGCATGAAGGGCTGCATCTATCAAAAGCAGGACCCGGTGGACATCCCGCAGATCGAGACGCGCTGCCTCACCGACGTCCTGGAACTTCCCTGGGGCGTGGAGATTTATGATTTGCTGACGCGCTGGAACCCGTTGCGCCGGCAACAGTACCTGGCCAAACCTTACAACGGCCGCAAGGTGATGATTGCTGGGATGGGTCCGGCCGGCTTCACCCTCGCCCACCATCTTACTATGGAAGGCTGCGCGGTGGTCGGCATTGACGGCCTCAAGATCGAGCCGCTGCCGCAGGGGCTGGTGCAAAAACCGGTGCGCGATTATTCGACCCTGGAGGAATCGCTCGACACGCGCATCATGACCGGTTTCGGCGGGGTGGCGGAATACGGCATCACCGTGCGCTGGGACAAAAATTTTCTGAAGCTCATTTATTTAAGTCTGTCGCGTCGGCCCTTGTTTCAGGTGTTTGGCGGCGTGCGGCTGGGCGGGACCCTCACCCTCGACGACACCTGGCGGCTTGGTTTTGACCACGTCAGCATCGCCACGGGGGCGGGACTCCCCAAGGTGGCGCCGATGGAAAATTCTCTGGCGCGCGGCATGCGCCAGGCCAATGATTTTCTCATGGCCCTGCAACTCACTGGCGCAGCCAAGAGTACCAGCCTCACCAATCTGCAGGTGCGTATGCCCGCGGTGGTCATCGGCGGCGGGCTCACCGGCATTGATACGGCGACCGAGGTGCAGGTCTATTACATCACCCAGGTCGAAAAAACCCTGGCACGTTATGAAACCCTGGCGCGGGCCTTTGGCGAGGCGCGCATCCGCAGCCAGTTGGACGAAGAGTCGGCGGGGATACTCGAAGAATTTCTCGAACACGGCCGTGCCGTGCGCACGGAACGCACCCGCGCCGCGGCGGCTTCCGAAGCACCGAATTTTTTACCTCTGTTGCGCACGTGGGGCGGTGTGACGGTAGCTTATCGCCAAACGATGCATCAATCGCCCGCCTATATCCGCAATCACGAAGAAATCAGCAAGGCGCTGGAAGAAGGCATCTTCTATGCCGAGGGCCTGGAGCCGGTGCGCGCCGTGCTGGATCGCTTCAAACACGTCGAGGCGCTGGTGTGCCGCCGCCGTGTTCGTGATGAGCACGGCAAATGGACAGCGACGAATGAGGAAGTGACATTGCCTGCGCGCGCGATTTTTGTCGCAGCCGGCGCCACGCCCAACACCATTTACGAACGTGAATACCCCGGCAGCTTCGCCATGCAGGGCGATCACTTTCAGCCTTACCAGGAACAAAACCACAGCCTGCATCAGGTGGGACACACAGCGCATTGCAAAGAGGCTGTGTTCGGTCCGTTTACCTCATATGCCAAGAATGACCACCGCGTCAGCTTCATCGGCGACACGCATCCGGTATTCCACGGCAGCGTGGTCAAGGCCATCGCCTCGGCCCTGCGCAGTTATCCGCACATCATGGCCAAACTGCCGCCCGACTCTGCACGCCTTGACGATCATCCCGTGTTCCATGCCCAGATGCGGGATCTGCTGCAGCCGCGCGTCATACGTGTGCACCGGCACAGCCCCAGCGTGGTTGAGCTTCAAGTGCGCGCCCCGCTCGCCGCACGCAATCTGCGCCCCGGTCAATTCTTCCGCCTGCAAAACTTTGAGAGCCTGAGCCCCGTCATTGAAGGCAGCCGGCTGCAAACCGAGACGATGGCGCTTACTGGCGTCACCCACGAAACCGATCCCGATTGCGTCTCGCTCATGGTGCTCGAAGTCGGCGCCAGTTCACGGCTGTGCGCGACGCTGCGCGTGGGGCAGCCCATCGTGCTGATGGGGCCGACCGGCAAACCGACTGAAATCCCTCAAGGCGAAACTATTCTCGTAGCAGGCGGACGCCGCGGCGCAGCAGTGATGCTTACCTTAGGCCCCGCCCTGCGACGCGCCGGAAATAAGGTGCTCTATTTCGCCGGGTTTCGTACCGCCGACGAATTGTATCTACAGGAACGGTTACAAGAGGCCGCCGATGTGGTGGTATGGTGCACCGCGGGCGGCCCACCCATCACGCCGCGCAGACCGCAAGATCGTACTATGACGGGGGATTTCATAGACATCGTCAAACACTACGCAGACGGCGAGTTGGAACCAACCGGACAGGCGTCCGCTTTCTCCCTCAATAAAATAGACCGCCTTCTCGCCATCGGCAGCGAGCGTTTGTTGCGCATGGTGCAGGAAGCCCGCACAGGGCGGTTGAGCAGCTACTTTTGCAACAATGTGCGGGCGATAGGCTCAGTCGGCAGTCCCATGCAGTGCATGCTGCAAGGCGTCTGCGCGCAGTGTCTGCAATGGCAGATTGATCCCGCTACCGGCAAACGCACGCGCGCGGTCTTTTCCTGCGCGGGACAAGACCAGCCGCTCGACTGGGTAGACCTCGACAACCTCGATGCACGCCTCGCGCAAAATCGCCTGCCTGAACATCTGACCAATCTCTGGCTTGACTATCTGTTCGCCCGCAGCGCCGTGGAGCATGTATAGCGTAGTGCGGCCTTAACACCCATATACACCGCAGAGGACGCAGGGGAACAAGGTTAAGCCGTTTTACTTCTTCTCCGCGACCTCCGTGGTGAAGCTTTTTTTACCGCAGAGGAATAGAAAATAAAAATGGATATTATTATTTACGCAAAGGCCCTGCTGCTCGGTCTCGTCGAAGGCGTCACGGAGTTTCTGCCGATTTCCAGCACTGGTCATCTAATCATTGCCGGCGATCTGCTCAACTTCACTGGTGAAAAAGCCAAGACCTTTGAGATTGCGATACAGCTTGGCGCGATACTCGCGGTGTGCTGGAATTATCGCGTCAAGATCACCGAGGTCGCGCGCGGACTCACACATGACCCGAGTGCACAGCGATTCGTGATGCACTTGATTATCGCCTTCCTGCCGGCCGCCTTCTTGGGGCTGGCGTTTCACAAAATGATTAAAGAGTATTTGTTTCATCCCTTCAACGTCGCCATTGCACTGGTCGCGGGCGGCATTATTATTATCTTAATCGAGCGAAGGGCTTATCAGCCGCGCGTTCAAACCGTGGAGGAAATGCGCTGGCCCCATGCCCTGAAAATCGGCCTATGTCAGGCGGTGGCGCTGTTTCCGGGCACTTCGCGCTCGGGTGCGACGATCATGGGCGGTTTGCTGTTCGGTCTGTCGCGTCAGGCGGCGGCGGAGTTTTCCTTTTTTCTCGCCATCCCGACCATGTTCAGCGCGACGCTGTATGACCTCTACAAAAATTGGGGTTTACTCGACAGCCATGATCTTGGCATGTTTGCGGCAGGATTTTTCGCCGCGTTTCTCAGCGCCCTGCTTACCGTAAAGGCGCTGCTGCGATTTATTGCGCACCACAGCTTTGAGGCGTTTGCTTATTACCGGATAGTTTTCGGCCTGATAGTGCTGGCCTACTTCTGGTAAGGTTTGACGGTAGCAGCGTCTTCACCGATGATGTCTACGCCTTTCGGTGGTGTGAATACGAATGCGGATGAATCGAAGACAGGATTGCGTTGCAGTTTAGAAAAGCGTAATTGAGTGGTCGCGCCAAAGCTGTCCAGCAGCTCCATCATTTCCAAATCATGCGCGCCGAAACCCAGGCGCACTCTCTCGAAATTGTTGTCAGGTGTTTTGGGGGTCAACTCGACCCACTCCAATCCGTCTTTCGAGCCCAGTTCTTTGATCTTGAAACTCTCCCACACCGTTTCCTGACCGCTCAATAATACAGCCGGAGTGCCGCCCAGCGTTGTATCGAGCGGCTTGACGGTCACCTGCTCCAATTCAACATCGTAGATCCAGATCTTCTCACCGTCCGCGACGATGGTCTGCCGATAAGGCCGGATATATTCCCAGCGGAATTTGCCGGGGCGCTGCATCACCAGCGTGCCGCTCGACTCCTTCACTGCCTTTGACTTGTTATCAATCAACAATTGATGAAAATCGGCCTGCATACCCTGCACGTTGCTGATGAAGTCATTGAGCCGCTTGACCGTGAGCGGCGCTGCGGGGGCGGCGAGCGGTACACAGAGCAGCAGGCACGATACTGCTGATATTCTAGATAAATGTCTCATGTACTCTCTTGCGGTGAAAAAGCTTCACCACGGAGGACGCAGAGGAAACAAACTACTTTTGATTGCATTCCCCTGCGCCCTCTGCGGTAAATGATTGATGGGGGATTTCCTAATCTCGCGGCGGCGGCGCCAGCACTTCGCGCGAACCGTTGGATTGAAGGGGTCCGACCACACCGGCCTGCTCCATTTCCTCGATCAGCCGTGCGGCGCGGTTATAGCCGATCTTAAGACGGCGCTGGATGCCGGATATCGAGGCGCGGCGGGTCTCGGTAACGATGTTGAGCGCCTGGTCATAAAGAGGGTCACTCTCAACGTTGGACAGCTCATCGCTGAAAGAGTTGCCTCGCTCTTCCACATCGCCGCCGCTCAGCACTTCTTCAAGATAGGCCGGCGCGCCCTGTCGCTTGAGATAGGCGGCGACCTTGTGCACTTCGTGGTCGGCCACAAAGGCGCCGTGGATGCGGGTAGGCATCCCGGTCCCGGGCGGCAAATAGAGCATGTCGCCGTGACCCAACAACTGCTCTGCCCCCATCTGATCGAGGATGGTGCGCGAATCTATTTTGGAGGAAACCTGAAAGGCGATGCGCGAAGGGATATTGGCCTTGATGAGGCCTGTAATCACGTCCACCGAGGGCCGCTGCGTGGCGAGAATAAGATGGATGCCCGAGGCGCGCGCCTTTTGCGCAAGGCGTGCGATGAGGTCTTCCACTTTTTTGCCGACCACCATCATCATGTCGGCCAGATCGTCAATGACGACGACGATATACGGGACCGGCTCGAGCAACGGCGTAGCCAGTCCGTCCACGGGGGTGTGAAACGGATGCGCGATAGGCTGACCGCTCGCCTCGGCCTCATGGATGCGTTTGTTGTAGCCGCCGATGTTGCGTACCCCCAGCGCCGACATTAAACGATAGCGCTTGTCCATCTCCGCAACACACCAGCGCAGCGCGTGCGCCGCTTCCTTCATGTCGGTGACTACCGGCGTCAACAGGTGCGGGATGCCTTCATAAATGGAAAGCTCCAGCATCTTCGGATCTATCAGGATCAGGCGCACCTCGTCGGGCTTGGCGTTGAAGAGCAGACTCAAGATCATGGCGTTGATCGCCACCGATTTACCGGAGCCGGTGGTACCCGCCACCAGCAGGTGCGGCATCTTGGCGAGATCCACCACCACCGGATGACCACTGATGTCCATGCCCAGGGCGAGCGTAAGCTTTGATGCCGCATCGTTGTATTCTTTGGACTGCAGTGTCTCAGTGAGCCGTACCAGGCTGCGCCGCTCATTGGGTATTTCCAGCCCGATCACCGGCTTGCCGGGAATGACCTCAACGATACGCACGCTGGGCACGGACAAACTGCGCGCGAGGTCTTTCACCAGATTGGTGATCTGGTTGACCTTCAAACCGGGCGTAGGCTGCAACTCAAAGCGCGTGATCACCGGGCCGGGATGCACGGCGACCACTTGCACCTCGATGCCGAAGTCGAGCAGTTTCAACTCAACCTGGCGCGACATGGCCTGCAGTGCGTCGTCGGAGAGACCTTGCTGCGCGGGTTCGGGAGGATCGAGCAACGACAACGGCGGCAAGGAACCGGCGGGCTGGTCGAACAAAGGCACCTGCCGTTCCTTCTCCACCCGTTCGCTCACCTCGAAATTCTTGATGACCGGCTCAATGCGCGGCGGCGTCCGTTTGCCTGTCTTTATGCGCTGCGCCGTCACCGTCTCATCGCGCTGGATGCGCGCGCGGCGTCCGGCCCAGCGCTCCTGCAGGTCGAGCCACAGCGGTCTGAGTCTTGCCATGAGGGTGAGGGTTAGGCGGCCCAGGGTATCGGTCAGCCACAGCCAGGAAAGGCCCGTCGCCAAGGTCACGCCAGTCAGAAACAAGGCCAGCATCAACAGTGTCGCACCCAGAGGATTGAATGCGCCTACCAGACCCTTTACAACCTCTTCGCCAAGGATGCCGCCGGCGCTCTCCGGCATGGTCGCGGAGAAGATGTGCAATGTCGCCAGTCCAGCGCCCGCCGTGAGCGCCAGCACAAAGCCGACGCCGGCCAGTATCAAATGGCGCGGATCGAACCCTTCACCGCTGTGACGCTGTTTGAACACCACCCAGCCGGCGTAGCCAATCATCAGCGGAAACAGATAGGCAAGGTAGCCAAACAGGTGTAAGAAGATGTCGGCAAACCACGCCCCCGCAACCCCCCCCCTATTGGCTACCTGGCCTGCGGCGTCACTATGCCACCAGCCCGGGTCCGAGGGCTGGTGAGTAGAGAGCGACGCCCACAGATACACGGCAATCGCACCGCCTAAAAACAACGCGCCTTCGCGCAGGCGCGGGCCCAGGCGGCGCGCCAGCGGCGCAAAGGGATTGACGGGATCTTTTTTGCGAGAGGCTTGGGGCATGGATACGGGTGAGGGGTGAGGAGTGAGGAGAAATCGGATTTACGCCTCACACCTCACACCTCACGCCTCACTTTCTTCAGAACGGGATGTCATCATCAAGGGTATCGGTCGCAGGCGCAGGCGCCGGTTTACCCGCCTTTGCCTCTACACCGCCTGGCTCCGACTGATAGCTCGGGCTGCCCTGGCCTGCGCGGCTGCCCAACATCTGCATCTCGTTAGCGATGATCTCGGTAGTGTAGCGGTCGGCGCCGGTGTTTTTATCCTGCCATTTGCGGGTGCGCAGGCTGCCCTCGACATAGACCTGTGAACCCTTCTTCAAATATTCGCCGACGATCTCGGCGAGCCGATTGTAAAACACCACATTGTGCCATTCGGTGCGCTCCTGCTGCTCGCCGGTGGTCTTGTCCTTCCAGGATTCGCTGGTGGCGAGGGTGACATTGGCCACCGCGCCGCCGCTCGGCATGTAGCGCACCTCCGGGTCTTTGCCCAGATTGCCGATCAGGATGACTTTATTTACACCTCTTGCCATAACTCTCTCCTTACTAAAAAATATTGGCCGAATGAATTCGGCCCAACCCTAGGCGAATATTACGCCTCGGCCGCAGAAAATTCACGCAGCGCCGTCTCATCGAGCAGCGCGCTGTCTACCTTTAAATAGGCGACGCCCTCCTCCGCGACGACCACCGCCTCGACCACGCCCGGCACCTTTTTGAACCGGGAGGCCAGCTCGTACGCCCGCTCGGCGCTAATTGTACCGACATTGACCATCCGGTTTCTGAGATAGCGCGGGCTGGGCATACCCACCGCCACCAGCACCCAAGTGGCCGCCATCAGGGCGCAAAACCCGAACACGGCGGCAAGTCCATACGCGCCCAGCAGCCACCCCCCCGCCCCCCCGCCTATGAAGGCGCCGATGAACTGCGAGGTGGAGTAAATCCCCATTGCCGTGCCCTTGCTGTCGGCGGGCGCCGCCTTGGAGATGAGCGAGGGCAACGTCGCCTCCAGGATATTAAAGGCCGTGAAGAACAGCAACAGCGCCACGGTAATGCCGGCCACGGACTCATACCCCGCGATCAGGCCCAGTTCCGACAACCCCAGCAGCACGATCGCCCCGACAAAGACCTGTTTCATGCAGCGGCGCTTCTCGGCCACAATCACAAACGGCGCCATGACCGCTATCGCAACCAGCATGACCGGTAGATACACCCACCAATGATGATCGCTGGAGAGCCCCGCGTGATCGCGCAATGCGAGCGGCAAGGCAACGAAACTCGCCATCAACATGGCGTGTAGCGCCAAAATCCCGAAATTGAGCCGCATGAGCTGCGCATCGCCGAACACCCCTGCAAACTTGGAGGGCATAGCCTCGGCGTCACGATGAAAGCGGCTGTCTACATGCTGCGGGACGCCCAGCTTCAACACTACAATGCCCCCCAAGGCCAACAGGGCGGTCAGCCAAAAGATGCCCGGCACACCGATCCAGCTATTGAGCAGGGGGCCTGCGACCAGCGCCACGGCGAAGGACAATCCTATCGTGGTGCCGATCACCGCCATCGCCTTGGTGCGCTGCTCCTCGCGTGTGAGGTCGGCCGCCAGCGCCATCACCGCCGCGGCGATCGCCCCGCTGCCTTGCAGAAAACGGCCGATGATGACGCCCCAAATCGTGCCGGAGAGGGCTGCCACCACGCTGCCCAGGGCGAACAGGAGCAGGCCGATAATGATAATGGGCTTGCGCCGAAAGCGGTCGGACAACATCCCAAACGGAATCTGCAGCACGGCCTGGCTCAGGCCATAGGCGCCGATGGCGAGCCCGATCAGCATAGGGGTGGCGCCGGTGAGGTGATCCGTGGCGTACAGCGAGAACACCGGCAGGATCAGGAACAGGCCCAGCATCCGCAGTGCGTAGATCCCGGCCAGCGAAAAGGTGGCGCGGCGCTCAGTAGGGGTCATGCCGTTTTCGCCCATACTGGGAGTTTTCTTTTGCACCATGGTGGACGTATAGTAGCAGGTTTAGGGCGCCTCTAAAAATAGTGAATTTTGTCTTTAGGCAAGGCGAAATTCTGCGAGGAAGCGGAGTGTACACGACAGTACATGAGCATTCCGAGCGGAATTTCAACGCCGCCTAAAGACAAAAGACGCATTTTTAGAGGCGCCCTTTACGTTGTTCACGGAAAACCTGTATGAACACCCTCCGCATCCGCGGCGCCCGCACCCACAACCTGCAAAATATAGATCTCGACCTCCCCAGGGATAAGCTCATCGTCATCACCGGCCTGTCGGGTTCGGGCAAGTCCTCGCTCGCCTTCGACACCCTCTATGCCGAGGGTCAGCGCCGCTACGTGGAATCGCTGTCCAGCTACGCGCGCCAGTTCCTCTCGATCATGGAAAAACCCGATGTGGATCACATCGAAGGCCTGTCGCCCGCCATCTCGATTGAGCAAAAATCCACCTCGCACAACCCGCGTTCCACGGTCGGCACCGTCACCGAGATCTACGACTACCTGCGCCTGCTGTTCGCGCGCACCGGCGAGCCGCACTGCCCGGAACACGACACCGTGCTGGAGGCGCAAACCATCAGTCAAATGGTGGATCAGGTCATGACTCTTCCCGAGGGCACGGCGCTCATGTTGCTCGCACCCGTGGTGCAGAATCGCAAGGGCGAACATGTGCAGGTGCTCGATGAACTGCGCACCCGGGGATTTGTGCGCGCCCGCATAGACGGCAGCCTGGTGGGTCTCGATCAGGCGCCCGCACTCGATCTGCGCAAGAAACATACGATTGAAGTCGTCATAGACCGCTTCAAGGCTCGCCCCGGCCTGGAACAGCGCCTGGCCGAGTCGTTCGAGACGGCGCTGGCCTTGAGCGAGGGCATGGTGCGCGTCGCCTTTATGGAAAGCGCCAATGACGTACAGGGAAGAACTAATGTCGCGCGAGGCAGGACGCCGGGAGCGACTGGAAAAACACCGGCCGATCTCGTGTTCTCGGCCAAATTCGCCTGCCCTATCTGCGGCTACAGCCTGAGTGAACTGGAGCCGCGGCTGTTCTCCTTCAACAGCCCGGTCGGGGCCTGCCCGACTTGCGACGGTCTCGGCGTCAAACAATTCTTCGATCCCGCCCGTGTCGTGGCGCACCCGGAGCTGAGTCTACCGGCAGGCGCGATACGCGGCTGGGACCGGCGCAACGCCTATTATTTCAATCTCATCAGTGCGCTCGCGGAGCACTACGAGTTCGATCTCGATACGCCCTTTCAAGATCTGCCCAAACGGCTGCGCGATATTATCCTGTACGGCAGCGGCGCACAGATCATCGCCTTCAAGTACCCCAATGAACGCGGCAAGCTCGGCGCCCGCCCTCACCCCTTCGAGGGCGTCATCCCCAACCTGCAACGCCGCTACCGCGAGACGGAATCCAACGTCGTGCGCGAAGAGTTGGCCAAATATCTCGGCACGCAATCTTGTCCTGAATGCGAGGGCTCACGCCTTAATAAAGCCGCGCGCCACGTTTACATCGCGCAGCAGAGTCTGCCCGCTGTCAGCGCCATGCCGGTCGAAGCGGCGCTCACGTTTTTCTCTCACCTTAAACTACCCGGCCGGCGCGGCGAGATCGCCGGCAAGATCGTCAAGGAGATCAGCCAACGCCTCAACTTTCTGGTCAACGTCGGATTGGACTATCTCACCCTCGACCGCAGCGCCGAAACCCTGTCCGGCGGAGAAGCCCAGCGCATCAGGCTTGCCAGCCAGATCGGCGCAGGACTGGTGGGCGTGATGTACATCCTCGACGAGCCCTCTATCGGCCTGCACCAGCGCGACAATCAGCGCCTGCTCAACACCCTCACCTATCTACGCGATCTCGGCAATACGGTGATTGTCGTGGAGCACGATGAAGAAGCCATCCGCGCTGCCGATCACATGGTGGACATCGGCCCCGGCGCAGGCGTGCACGGCGGACGCATCGTCGCGCAAGGAACACCGCAAGACATCATGGCCAATCCGGCCTCGCTGACAGGGCAATATCTCTCCGGCCGCAAGCGCATCGCCGTGCCTGAACAGCGCACGCCTATAAATAAAAAACGTTGCCTGCGCCTGCAAGGGGCGAGCGGCAATAATCTCAAGGGCATCACCGTCGAGATCCCCGCAGGCCTGATGACCTGCATCACCGGTGTATCGGGCTCCGGCAAATCCACCCTCATCAACGACACTTTATATAGGCTGGTGGCGCGCGAGCTGCACGGCGCCTCCGAAGAACCCGCGCCTTACGCTTCGATCAGCGGCCTCGAATTGTTCGACAAAGTAGTAGACATAGACCAAAGCCCCATCGGCCGCACACCGCGCTCGAATCCGGCGACTTACACCGGCCTGTTCACGCCCATCCGCGAGCTTTTTACAGGCACCGCGGAGGCGCGCTCGCGCGGCTACACGCCGGGACGCTTCAGCTTCAACGTCAAGGGCGGACGCTGCGAGGCCTGTCAGGGCGACGGCCTCATCAAAGTCGAGATGCATTTTTTACCGGACATCTACGTCGCCTGCGATATATGCAAAGGCAAGCGCTACAACCGCGAGACGTTGGAGGTGCGCTACAAGGGCAGCAATATAAATGAAGTACTGGAAATGACAGTGGAAGACGCGCGGGTATTTTTCGACGCCGTGCCGGCCATCGCCCACAAACTGCAAACGCTGATGGATGTCGGCCTGTCCTACATCAAGCTCGGCCAGAACGCCACCACCCTCTCCGGCGGCGAAGCGCAGCGCGTAAAACTCTCACGCGAACTGTCACGCCGCGACACCGGCAACACGCTGTACATCCTCGACGAACCCACCACCGGCCTGCACTTTCACGACATCGAACAATTGCTCGGCGTGCTGCACAGCCTGCGCGACCGCAACAACACCATCGTCGTCATCGAACACAATCTCGATGTCATCAAAACCGCCGACTGGGTGATAGACCTCGGCCCCGAAGGCGGCGACAAGGGCGGTGAAATCATCGCTGTCGGCACACCCGAAGACATTGCCGCACAGCCTCATTCTTACACGGGTCAATATCTGAAGCCAGTGTTAGAGCGTGTCTAATAATCGGCTCTCCAGCGAAGCTTTACTCTAGACAGAAGGTATATAATCTCCTGCGCGTTTTGGGTGGTGTCTAATCTTAGTTAGGGAAGCTCTGAAAAAAATATCGCCAACCGCCAAGGCGCCAAGGTCACCAAGAAAAAAGGCTTGAATTGTAGGGAAAAAATCATGGCGCCCTTGGCGTCTTGGCGGTTCAGCATGAATAAATCAGGGATTCCTTAGATTGCTGAGAATCGTGTAATGCGCCCCATATCGGATAAATCCTGTCCTATCTGCAAGCTCGGCGCAAAAGACGTTCGTGTTTCAGATTATGGTGAACGCATTTCTCTTGAATGCGCGCGCTGCGTTAGCAATCATTGGAAAAGGTTCAGCAACCTAGCATTTCTCTCGAAAAACAGACACGATTATCTCGTTACCTTAAGTTTGGCTAATTGTAAATAGAATTTACAATTAGCCAAACTTCCGGTTTTGAATAAACCAGAGGTTAAGTTGCGATTTGGCGGTATTCGCCAGATAATAACCCACTTCTTGGTGATGGTGACTTTATGAAACAAGCGTAGCCTGACTGGAATGAAATCCGCGAATAAGATATGTCAGCCCCCCGGGTTTCGCTGCTGCATTGAAGGGGTAGGCCACTAAACATGCCAAATATACTCAGAATCGGGCCATATCGTTTCTATTTCTATAGCAACGAAAAGGGAGAACCGCCCCATATTCACGTGCAACGTGAGCGGTTTCTTGCTAAATTCTGGCTAAGTCCGATTGCGCTGGCAAGTTCAAAACGGTTTGCTTCGCACGAATTGCGAACGGTACAGAAGCACATCGAAGAAAATAGGGAAAAATTCCTGGAGGCGTGGAATGAGCACCTTAGCAGTTGAAACACATCCTTTGGCACAAAATGTCGAGTTTACAGATGACGATTTAGTCGTATCGTTGGTGGACGGTCGAAAGGTAACAGTACCATTAGTATGGTTCCCACGTTTATCAAATGCCACTAAACGCCAATTAGAGAACTACGAGCTTCTTGGGGATGGCGAGGGAATCCATTGGCCTGAAATTGACGAAGATCTAAGCGTAGAGGGTCTGTTACGCGGCACTCATTAGCGTGGATGATGGCGAAAAACAATCCATCATTTCACCCACTTCTTTTCGTCAAACTCGTAATCCGCCAGCTTACCTTCCGGGTAAACCCGCCCCACAGCCTGTTTCGAATCGCCGAACACCACCACCACGCTCTTCCATTTTCCCGTGGTTTCATCGGTAATCGGAAAATACAGGGTCTCGATCCTGCCCTTGGTGAAGTTGCCGGGCTTGGCAAATAATGTTACCTCACCGTCGGGAGTTTTGAAGCCCGCCGCGGGAGGGCTCTCATACTTGATGAGTAGGTTTTTGTCCTGGTCATAAAAGTAGGCGCGAATAAAAGTGCCAATGGCGGACTGGTCCTTATCGGTCGCCAACTTCACTTCAATCTCATGCAACCCCTCCACCCAGTGCAGGCCCAGCAATATCCAGTGCCCCGGCTGAGTTTCTTTAACCTCTTTAATGATATAGCTACCGGCATGGGCGGGCGCGGCCAAAACCGGCGCAGCAAAGGTTGCAGCGACGATCCAGGCATATATTTGCTTACTCACCAGAGGCTCCTTTGTAAAGTTACTCATAAGTCAGCAATTAAGACTACACTTCATGCTACGTCTCCGCCCCCTGTTGAGGGGGCGGGACAGGGTGGGGGTAGAGTAAACAGGGTTTTTACTCAGGAGTCACATTATAACGTTGTAGCCTTATTTTCTGACTCCTGAGTAAGTTGCTGTCAGTGTACACTTAAAAGCAGCCGGTCGTTTGGCCATGAACAGATTTAATAATTTATATTAAAAACAATAGGATAGACAAATATTTCGGCAGCAAGACTGTCATCATTTGGGGTGTGCTCGTGAGGGAAATCTCCCCGTCAGGCTGTTCAGGAAGGCGACGATATCCTCCACCTGCCGATCGGACAATTCTTTCCTGAGTTGCGTTACCGCCATCACCCGCACCGCTTCCTCCAGACTGGGGACGGTTCCGGTGTGGAAATACGGCGCGGTGAGTGCGATGTTGCGCAGCGTCGGCACATGAAACAGCCGTTTATGAATGGGGTCATTGGTGGCCTCATAACGGCCCAAGTCGTCCGTCACCAAATTATACTCTTGGTCGTATTCACTGCCCAGGTAATTGGGGAATAACTCATAGAACCCCTCCCCCATCGGCACCGGCGGGCCTGAAAAGTTGTCGCCGAAGTGGCAGGCGACACAGCCGGCCGATTTAAATGCCTCCATGCCACGTAAAGCCTGCTCGCTCAAGGCCCGTTTATCGCCCTTCACATAACGGTCAAAGGCGCTGTCAGGCGTCACCAGCGTGCGCACAAAGCCGGCAATGGCCTTGGCGATGTTATCGAGCGTCACGGCGTCTCGCGTACCAAAAGCGTTGATAAACTGCTTACGATATCCGGGCATACGCCGCACCGCCTCGACCACCTTCTGTTCGTCAGGCATGGCCATCACGGTGGCATCGAAGAAGTGGTCCTTAACGGCGGCTTCCAGACTCTCCGCCCTGCCGTCCCAGAACTGTACGCTCTGATAAGCCGCATTTAATACAGTCGGCGTGGAACGCCGCCCCGGCTTACCGAGGGCGCCGGTGGAGAGCGGGCGGTGGTCCACCCCGCCGGTCTTGAGATTGTGACAGGTATTGCAGGAGATTTTACCGTTGAACGACAGGCGGGTATCAAAATACAACTGCCTGCCCAACGCGACCTTCTCGACCGTCAGCGGGTTATCGGAGGGAATGGGGGGTGCTTCGGGCAAGGCATGTAGCGGCTCATAGGCCATCACGGGCGTGGCCAACGTAACCATTATCAAACCAAACAGAGTAGTACGATTCATCTGCATCACTATGCTCCTCCAAAAAATCTTCACCGCAGAGGGCGCGGGAAGAAGACTATTTGGATTATATTTCTCTGCATCCTCTGCGGTAAGCTTTAGTCATAAAAAAACCGGGCAGGGCCCGGTTTTTAGGGGTAGGCTGGATGAATTCGGCCCTACGCAGGTTCTGTGCCCTCATCCGCTGGCATGGGACGATCCACCAGCTCGACGATGGCCATCGGCGCGGCGTCACCGGCCCTAAAGCCGCACTTCAGGATACGCAGATAGCCGCCCGGGCGCGCCTTGTAACGCGGACCGAGTTCGTTGAACAGTTTGGTGACGATTTCGCGATCACGCAGACGTGCAAAGGCGAGCCGTCGCTTGGCGACGCTGTCAATCTTGGCCAGGGTAATCAACGGCTCCGCCACGCGGCGCAGCTCTTTGGCCTTGGGTAGCGTGGTCTTGATGATTTCGTGACGCATCAGCGCGACCGCCATCATCTTCAGCAACGCCTTGCGGTGGCTGCTGTTGCGGCTCAGTTGACGACCACTATTATGGTGACGCATAGCTTATCCTTTCGTATTCTGGCACCTCTAAAAATGCGTCTTTTGTCTTTATGCTGCGTTGGAATTCTGCTCGGAATGCTCATGTACTACCGTGTACACTTCGCTTCCTCGCAGAATTCCGCCTTGCCTAAAGCCAAAATCCGCTATTTTTAGAGGCGCCTTTTAATGAGTCTTAGGCCGATGCCGAGGCCGGGGCCGAGATCCTCTCCGGCTCTTTCAGATTCGGCGGCGGCCAATTCTCCAGGCGCATGCCCAAAGACAGGCCGTGCGAGGCAAGCACATCCTTGATCTCGGTGAGTGATTTCTTGCCGAGATTGGGAGTCTTCAGCAACTCTACCTCGCTGCGTTGGATGAGATCGCCGATATAATGGATGCTCTCAGCCTTGAGACAATTGGCGGAACGAACCGTCAACTCCAAATCGTCCACCGGGCGCAGCAGGATAGGATCGATCTCTACCGCTTGTACCGAACTGGGACGCGCCACTTCGCTGCCCTTCAGCTCCACAAAGATCGAAAGCTGATCCTGCAGGATATGCGCAGCGCGGCGGATCGCTTCTTCAGGGTCCACCGTGCCGTTGGTTTCGATATCTATCACCAGTTTGTCGAGGTCGGTGCGCTGTTCCACACGCGCGCTCTCCACCGCATAGGTCACCTTGCGCACCGGGCTGAACGAGGCATCCAGTTGCAGTTTCCCGATGGCCTTGTCCTCCTCGGTACGCGACAGCCGCGCGGTAGAGGGCTCATAACCGCGTCCACGCTTGATCTTCAGGGTCATGTGCAGCGCCCCGGCCTTGGTTAAATGCGCGATGACGTGATCGGGGTTCACGATCTCTACGTCATGATCCAAAACGATGTCGTTGGCGGTCACCACACCGGGGCCTTTTTTGCTGATGGTGAGGGTGGACTCGTCCTTGTTGTGCATCCGGATCGCCAGGCCTTTAAGATTGAGCAGTATCTCAACCACGTCCTCTTGCACGCCTTCGATACTGGTGTACTCATGCACCACACCCTGAATCTCGGCCTCCACCACGGCACAGCCCGGCATCGAAGACAGCAAGATGCGACGCAGCGCGTTACCCAGGGTATGGCCGAAGCCGCGCTCCAGAGGTTCCATCGCCACTCTGGCGTGTTTGGCGTCTATGTGCTGAACTTCAACCAGACGAGGCTTTAAAAATTCTGAGACTGAGCCTTGCATAAAAACCCTCTCTTCAACAAACAGCGGTACAACTTAGGCATGCCTACTTCGAGTAAAGCTCGACGATGAGATGCTCATTGATCTCGGCGGGCAAATCACTGCGCTCCGGTTTCGACTTAAACACCCCCTGCATTTTACTTACATCCACATCAATCCAATCGGGAAACCCGCGCTGCTGCGCCATGTCGAGCGCGGCCTGGATACGCAACTGGCTCCTGCCCCTCTCACTCACCGCGACCACATCGCTGGGCTTGACCTGATAGGTGGGTATATTCACCTTTTTGCCGTTCACGGTCACCGTATTGTGGCGCACCAACTGGCGTGCCTCACTGCGGGAGGTGGCGAACCCCATGCGGTAGACCACGTTGTCCAGACGGCCCTCCAGCAACTGGAGCAGATTCTCGCCGGTCGAACCCTTGCGGCGATCCGCCTCTTTATAGTAGAGACGGAACTGGGATTCCAGCACGCCGTAAACCCTGCGCACCTTCTGCTTTTCGCGGAGCTGGGTCGCGTAATCCGAGAGCCGGGTGCGCCGCTGCCCGTGCTGCCCCGGCGGGAACGCACGGCTTTCTATCGCGCACTTGCTGCCAAAGCACTTCTCGCCCTTCAGGAAGAGCTTCTCCCCCTCACGGCGGCATAAACGACATTTTGGACCAATATATTTTGCCAAGACCTGCCTCCGGCTTACACGCGACGCTTTTTGGGGGGACGGCAACCGTTGTGTGGAATCGGTGTCACGTCAGTGATATTGGAGACCTTGAAACCGGCCGCGTTAAGGGCGCGAACGGCCGACTCTCTGCCTGGACCGGGGCCCTTGACGAAGACTTCCAGATTCTTCACGCCAAACTCCTGTACTGCATTACCCACCTTTTCCGCCGCCACCTGTGCGGCGAACGGCGTACTCTTGCGCGAGCCGCGGAAACCGCAGCCGCCGGACGTCGCCCATGCCAAGGTGTTGCCCTGTCTGTCGGTGATGGTAATTATCGTATTGTTGAACGAGGCGTGGATGTGCGCCATGCCGTCTACGACATTCTTTTTAACGCGCTTGCGGACGCGGGTAGTGACCTTAGCCATAGATATCCTGTTTAATTACTCTCAACTTATTTCCTGATCGCCTTGCGCGGACCTTTACGGGTCCTCGCATTGGTGCGGGTACGCTGACCGCGCACCGGTAGACCGCGGCGATGACGGAGGCCGCGATAGCAGCCCAGATCCATCAAACGCTTGATGCTCATGGAGACCTCGCGCCGCAGATCTCCTTCCACAGTGAATTTGGCCACCGCGGAGCGTAAGGCCTCCACCTGGGCGTCGGTGAGATCCTTCACCTTGATTTGCGGGTTCACCCCGGTCGCCTTGCAAATATCTTGGGCGCGCTCGCGGCCGATGCCGTAAATCGCGGTCAACGCGACGGACGTGTGCTTCTGAACCGGAATATTTATACCAGCAATACGGGCCATACAGCTCTCCTAACCTTGCCGTTGCTTATGACGTGCGTCGGTGCAAATCACCCGCACCACGCTCTTACGCCGCACGATTTTACAGTTACGGCACATCTTTTTTACCGAGGCTCGCACCTTCATAATATTGACTCCCTACCTCACCTTCTCAGATTGGCCTTCTTCAGCAGGCCCTCATATTGATGCGACATCAGATGCGCCTGCACCTGCGCCATAAAGTCCATGACCACGACAACAATAATCAGCAACGACGTCCCGCCGAAATAAAACGGCACATTCCAGTACACGATCAAAAACTCCGGCAACAAGCTGACCAGCGTGATATATAGCGCCCCGCCCATGGTAAGGCGCGTCATCACGCCGTCGATATAGCGCACCGTCTGCTCGCCGGGCCGTATCCCCGGAATAAAGGCCCCGGATTTCTTCAGGTTGTCCGCCGTATCCTTGGGATTGAACACCAAGGCCGTATAAAAAAAGCAGAAGAATATGATCGCCGCTGCATATAAAATCACATAAATCGGCTGCCCGGGAGAGAGCGTGGTTGAGATGTCCTTCAGCCAACCCAGTCCCTCTGCACTCCCGAACCAGCCGCTTATGGTGGCGGGAAACAAGATGATGCTCGACGCAAAGATCGGAGGTATCACCCCCGCCATGTTGACCTTGAGCGGCAAGTGACTGGTCTGCCCCGCATACATCGTGCGCCCTTGCTGGCGCTTGGCGTAATTGACCGTAATACGCCGCTGGCCGCGCTCTACAAACACCACAAAACTCGTCACTGCTATCGCTACGGCGAACAGCACCGCCACCGTGAAGAAGTTCATCTCGCCGGTGCGCGCCAACTCCAGCGTGCCGCCGATGGCCTGCGGCAGACCCGCCACGATGCCCGCAAAGATGATGATCGAGATGCCGTTGCCGATCCCGCGCTCGGTCACCTGTTCACCCAACCACATCAGAAACATGGTGCCGGTGACCAGGGTCAGCGCCGCCACAAAAACAAATTGCATCCCCGGATTAATCACCACCTGCACGGCTCCGGCCTGCTGACTTTGCAGAGCGATGGCGATACCGATGGACTGAAATACCGCCAGCACCAGGGTCGCCCGGCGCGTGTATTGACTAATCTTGCGGCGTCCGGACTCACCCTCTTTCTTCAGTTGTTCGAGGGTCGGCACCACCGTCGTCAACAACTGGATAATGATCGAAGCCGAAATGTACGGCATGATCCCCAGCGCAAACACCGAAAAGCGTTGCAGCGCGCCACCGGAGAACATGTTGAACAGGTCTACGATGGTGCCGCGCTGTTGATCGAACAGGGCGGCCAGCGCCACCGGATCTATCCCCGGCACGGGTATGTGTGTGCCGATACGAAACACCAGCAACGCGCCCAACACAAACAGCAGACGACGCTTAAGCTCCGTGAACCGGCCTGCGCCGGCCAAACCATTAACCAGTGCTGAGGACGTAACGGCCACCTTATTCCTCGACCTTGCCGCCCGCCGCTTCGATGGCGGCCCTGGCGCCCTTGGTCACGGCGACGCCGCGCAGGGTCAGCGGCACGGCGATCTTGCCGGAGAGAATCACCTTCACGCGCTTCGCGCCCTGCGGCACCAGGTTCGCCGCTTTGAGGGCCAGCAGATCTATTTTATCTCCCTTGACCTTGGCGAGTTCATGCAGCCTGATCTCGGCGGTATCATTCGCCGTCAGCGATGCGAAACCAATCTTCGGCAGACGCCGCTGTATGGGCATCTGGCCGCCCTCGAAACCGACCTTGTGATAGCCGCCGGCGCGCGCATGCTGGCCTTTGTGGCCGCGCCCGCAGGTCTTGCCCAGACCCGAACCGATGCCACGCCCTACACGCTTGGCGGACTGCTTGGCGCCCCTGCCGGGCTTCAGTGTGTTGAGGCGCATTAGGTTAAATCCTCGACCTTGAGCATGTATGAGATCTTATTAATCATGCCGCGCACGCTCGGTGTATCGGTAAGCTCAACGCTATTGTGCATGCGCCTGAGGCCCAGGCCCGCGAGGCAGGCCCTGTGTACCGGCAACCGCCCGAAGCGACTACGCACCAGTGTCACCTTGATCGTTTTGTTAGCGTTCTTTTTCGCCATGACTAGTCCAGAATATCGCTCAGTGACTTACCGCGCTTGGCCGCAATGTCTTCTGGATCGTTCATGACGGTCAGACCCTTGATGGTCGCGCGTACGACGTTGATAGGATTGGTCGAGCCTATGCACTTGGCCAGCACATCGTGCACGCCGAGCACCTCGAACACCGCGCGCATCGCACCGCCCGCGATAATACCGGTACCCTGCGAGGCAGGCTGCATAAACACCTTGGCCGCGCCGTGCTCGGACGTAATGGGGTATTGCAAGGTGCCGCCCTTGAGACTGATGGAGCGCAGATTACGGCGTGCATCGTCCATGGCCTTCTGGATGGCCACAGGCACCTCGCGCGCCTTGCCGCGCCCAAGACCGACCTTGCCGTTGCCGTCGCCGACCACCGTCAGGGCCGCGAAGCCGAACTGCCGTCCGCCCTTCACCACCTTGGCGACACGATTGACCGCGACCAGCTTCTCCAGCAAGCCATCGTTATTTTTTGGGACTTCGTAACCTGCCATAAATCAATCCTTGGAATTCGTCAGAATTCGAGGCCGTTTTCACGCGCCGCATCGGCCAGCGCCTTGACACGGCCGTGGTACTTAAATCCGGAGCGATCGAACGCAACCCGGGTGATGCCCGCCGCCTTGGCCTTTTCCGCTATCGCCTTGCCGACCGCGGCGGCGGCGGCCACGTTGCCGGTATTCTTGAGCCCGCCCTTGACGGCGGCCTCCAGCGTAGAGGCGCACACCTTAACCTGGGCGCCGCTCGGATCAATGATCTGGGCGTAGATGTGCTGCGGCGTGCGGTTTACGCACAGGCGCATCGCACCGAGTTCCCGGATCTTGGCGCGGGCGCGCCGGGCACGGCGCAAACGGTTCTCTTTTTTGTCCATGTTCATAATTCTCTCTACCTATAGCCGCGCGTTATTTCTTTTTGACTTCCTTGCGCACAACAATTTCGTCCGAATACTTAACGCCCTTGCCCTTATAGGGTTCGACCTTGCGATAGGCGCGTATCTTCGCCGCCACTTCGCCGACCAGCTGCTTGTCTATACCCTTGACCACGATTTCCGTCTGACTGGGTGTCTCGATGGCAATGCCATCCGGTAGCGTAAAACTGATCGGGTGTGAGTGGCCGAGCGTGAGGTTAAGCACCTTACCCTGCATTTGGGCACGGTACCCGACTCCAACCAGGTCCAGCTTCTTACTAAATCCGTTCACAGCGCCCACAATCAGGTTGTTCACCAGCGCACGGGTGGTTCCCGCCATCGCATTGGCCTCGATAGACTCATCCCGCGGGGCGAACTTGAGGATCTTATCCTCACGCTTGATCTCGACCCGCTCGTGCACGTCCATCTTCAGCGAACCCTTGGCGCCCTTCACCGCAACGGCCTGAGCGCTGATGATGACTTCGACGCCGGAAGGAATCTCAACTGGACTTTTAGCAACCCTGGACATGCTGAATCCTATGAAACGTAACAAAGAATCTCGCCGCCGCAACCGGCCGCGCGAGCCGCACGGTCGGTCATAACGCCGTGCGAAGTGGAAACGATAGCGATGCCGAGGCCGCCGATCACCTTGGGCAATTTAGCCTTGCCCTTGTAGGTGCGCAGGCCGGGACGGCTCACCCGCTGTATGTGTTCGATCACCGGTTTACCGGCGTAATATTTGAGGCCGATCACCAGCAGCTTCTTGTTGCCGGGCAGTTCCTGCACGGCGTATTGGGCGATGTAGCCTTCCTCGGCCAGCACCTTGGCGAGCGCCACCTTGACCTTGGACGAGGGCATACTCACCTCGACCTTTTCCGCGGCCTGGCCGTTACGGATGCGGGTCAACATGTCGGCAATGGGATCGGTCATGCTCATTTAACGTGCCTCATTACCAACTCGCCTTAACTAAACCCGGGATGTCGCCGCGCATGGCTGCCTCGCGCAGCTTGCTGCGTCCAAGACCGAACTTGCGGTAGAAACCGCGTGAGCGGCCGGTGATGCGGCAGCGATTGCGTCCGCGCGCGGGACTGGCATCTCGCGGCAGCGCCTCGAACTTGCGGCGCGCATCCTGGCGCATCTGCTCGGAGGCGCCTTGGTCCATCATCTGCTGCTTTAACTCCGCACGCTTGGCCGCGTATTTTTTAACCGTGAGCGCGCGCTTCAGTTCACGGTTAACCATAGAAGTTTTTGCCATGTTGTGTGCCCTTAAGCCCTAAACGGGAAACTGAAGGCCGCCAACAGCGCGCGCCCTTCTTCATCGGTTTTCGCGGTGGTGGTGATGGTAATGTCCATGCCACGCAGCGCATCAATCTTATCGTACTCAATCTCCGGGAATATGATCTGCTCGCGTACGCCCATGCTGTAATTGCCTCGCCCGTCGAACGATTTGGCGCTGAGACCACGGAAGTCACGAATGCGCGGGATGGCGACGCTCACCAACCGGTCCAAAAACTCATACATGCGCCGGCGGCGCAGGGTGACCTTGCAGCCTATCGGCCAGCCGTCGCGGATCTTGAAGCCCGCGATGGACTGGCGCGACAGACACACGATCGGCTTCTGGGCGGCGATTTTGGTCATGTCCGCCACCGCATGCTCGATGATCTTTTTGTCCGCGACCGCCTCACCGACGCCCATATTGAGCGTGATCTTGGTGATGCGCGGCACCTGCATCACATTCTCATAGCCAAACTTGGCCATCAGATCCTTGACCACCGTTTTGCGGTAATAATCTTGCAGTCTTGCCACAGCAGCGCCTATCTATCAATCACTTCGTTGTTGGACTTGAAAAAACGCACCTTGCGCCCGTCTTCCAGCATGCGTATCCCGACCCGGTCGCCCTTCTTGGCGGCGGGGTTGTATAGCGCGACGTTGGATATGTGCAACGGCATCTCTTTTTCCACAATCCCGCCACCCACGCCCTTGTTGGGGTTGGCCTTGGTGTGGCGCTTCGCTATATTGATGTTCTCGACCATCACTCGATCATTGTCCAGCACGCGCAACACGTTGCCGCGCTTGCCTTTGTCCTTGCCGGCAATCACGATCACATCATCGTTTTTTCTAATCTTACGCATCGCTAGATCTCTCAGCTACAGTACTTCCGGTGCGAGTGAAACAATCTTCATAAATTTTTCGGTGCGCAGCTCGCGGGTAACCGGCCCGAAGATGCGGGTGCCGATCGGCTGCTGCTGATTGTTGAGCAGCACGGCGGCGTTGCTGTCAAAGCGGATCACAGAACCGTCAGGCCGGCGCAGACCCTTGCGGGTGCGCACCACCACCGCATCGTACACCTCGCCCTTCTTGACCTTGCCGCGCGGAATCGCTTCCTTGATGCTAACCTTGATGACGTCGCCTATGCCGGCGTAACGCCGGTGCGATCCGCCCAGCACCTTGATGCACATCAGGCGCCGCGCGCCGCTGTTGTCGGCGACATCCAGGGTGGATTGCATTTGTAACATGGCTTATCTCCGGACAACTCTATTACTTGGGTTACGGGCAAGGAAAGCAGATAAGTATAGCACTAAAAAACCGGTAGGGCACCTCTAAAAATAGTGGATTTTGGCTTTAGGCAAGGCGGAATTCTGCGAGAAAGCGCAGCGTACAAAAGAGTACATGAGCATTTCGAGCAGAATTCCAACGCCGCATAAAGACAAAAGACGCATTTTTAGAGACGCCCGTTACTCCAAGATCGCTTTTTCGACAACACTCACCAACCGCCACGCCTTGGTCTTGGACAGGGGACGGCACGGTTCAATAGTCACCAGGTCGCCCTCGCCACATACATTGTTTTCATCGTGGGCATGCAGCTTGGTGGTGCGCTTTATGTATTTTCCATAGGCCGCATGTTGCACGGTGCGCTCTATCATCACAGTGATGGATTTATTCATCTTATTGCTGACGACGCGGCCGGTCAGGGTCCGCGGTCGCTCCCGGCGCCCTGCCTCCACTTTAGGTTGCTCATTCATGGGCCTGGCCTTCCTTTTGTGTCAATAGTGTCTTGATGCGCGCAATCTGGTGACGCACCTCTTTGAGCTGATGCGGCTTGGTCAACTGCCCGGTGCCTTTCTGCATGCGCAGATTGAACTGCTCGCGGCGCAACTCGAGCAGCTCCTTGTTAAGCTCCTCGGCGTTCTTTTGTTTGAGTTCGCTGGTCTTCATGGCGCGTTACATCACGGTACGGGTGACGAAAGTGGTCAGCACCGGCAGCTTGGCCGCGGCGAGCTTGAACGCCTCGCGGGCTACCTGTTCTGTGACGCCTTCCATTTCATAGAGCATGCGGCCGGGCTGCACCTGGGCCACCCAATATTCGACATTACCCTTGCCGTTGCCCATACGCACTTCCAGCGGCTTACGGGAAATAGGCTTGTCGGGAAACAGGCGTATCCACACCTTGCCGCCGCGCTTTACATGGCGGGTCATGGCGCGGCGCGCAGCTTCGATCTGGCGCGCGGTGACACGGCCCCGGGTAGTGGCCTTGAGGCCGTACTCGCCGAAGCTGACCTTGTTGGCGGTAGTGGCAAGACCCCGGTTGGTGCCCTTCATCTGCTTACGGTACTTGGTTCGCTTAGGTTGCATCATAACTGTTAGCTCGCAGGTTGCACTGCGCCATGCAGGGACGCATCTGTGTCCCGGGAGGCAGGATGCCGGGAGGGACCGCCATGCGGCGCGGCTTTGTCGGCGGGTGCGCCCTCGGCGGTCTGGTCGCCCAGTCCGAAGGCCTCGCCCTTAAATATCCATACCTTGACGCCGATCACCCCGTAGGTGGTACGCGCCTCGGCAAATCCATAATCAATATTGGCGCGCAGGGTGTGCAAGGGCACGCGGCCCTCGCGGTACCACTCGGAACGCGCAATCTCACCGCCGTTCAGACGGCCGGAGACGTTGATCTTGACGCCCAGGCCGCCGATGCGCATGGCGTTGGTCACAGCGCGCTTCATGGCACGCCGGAACATGATGCGGCGCTCCAACTGTTGGGCCACGCTCTCCGCAACCAGATAGGCGTCGAGCTCGGGCTTGCGTATCTCTTCCACGCTGACGTGCACAGGCACCCCCATCATCACTGAGATCTGCTTACGCAGCGACTCGATGTCCTCGCCCTTCTTGCCGATCACGATACCGGGCCGGGCGGTATGGATGGTGATACGCGCGTTGCGCGCCGGGCGCTCGATCTGTATCCGGCTCACCGAGGCCTGCGCCAATTTCTTCTTTAAGAAATCGCGCACCTTGAGGTCGGTGTTGAGATAGTCGGCGTAATTTTTGGTATTCGCGAACCAGGTGGACGTCCAATCGGTGACGATACCCAGGCGAAAGCCCGTCGGATGTACTTTATGACCCATCGTAACCTCTCTCGTTAACTAAGAAGAAACAACGAAAGCGGAATTCGCCTTCTTTGGTTTCTTCTTAGTAAAAAAACCTATTTTACTTACCCCCACCCTATCCCTCCCCCTGAACAGGGGGAGGAGACATTGGAGGAATGTCATCTTACTAACCAGCTCTTCAGGTACCACTGTCGGCAACGGTAACTGTGATGTGACTGGTGCGCTTCAGGATGCGCGCACCGCGGCCCTTGGCGCGCGCGTGCATACGCTTCTGCATGGGGCCGCCGTCCACCCATATCGCGGAGACCTTGAGTTCGTCCACGTCGGCGCCCAGGTTGTGCTCGGCATTGGCAATCGCGGACTCCAGCACCTTCTTGAGTAACGCGGCCGCCTTTTTGTTGCTGAAAGTGAGCAATTGCAGCGCGCGCTCGACGGGCAGGCCGCGGATCTGATCAGCCACCAGCCGGGCCTTCTGGGCCGACAGATGGGCATATTTCAATTTGGCTATCGTTTCCATGATGATGTCCTTACTTGGCCGCCGCAGCGACCTTTTTATCTCCCGCCGCCGCATGTCCTTTGAAGGTGCGCGTGGGGACGAACTCGCCCAACTTGTGGCCGACCATGTTGTCGCTGATCAACACGGGGATGTGCTGCCGGCCGTTGTGTACGGCGATGGTAAGCCCGATCATGTCAGGCAATACCATGGAGCGACGCGACCAGGTCTTGATCGGACGCTTGCTGTGGGTGGCGACGGCTGTCTCAACCTTCTTCACCAGATGGGCGTCCACAAAGGGGCCTTTTTTGATTGAACGTGGCATACGATTATTTCCTTACCTTACGCCTCTGGGACGACGGCGTACTATCATGCTGTCGGTGCGCTTGTTGGCGCGTGTCTTGTAACCCTTGGTGGGCGTACCCCAGGGCGATACGGGGTGACGCCCGCCCGAGGTGCGGCCTTCGCCGCCGCCGTGCGGGTGGTCCACCGGATTCATGGCGACACCGCGCACGGTGGGGCGGATGCCGCGCCAGCGCTTGGCGCCCGCCTTGCCCAGCGAGCGCAGGTTGTGTTCGGAGTTCCCCACCTCGCCCAAGGTCGCGCGGCAGTCGGTCGGGACCTTGCGTATCTCGCCCGAGCGCAGCCGCAGTGTGGCGTGCTCGCCTTCCCGCGCCACCAGCTGCACCGCTGCGCCGGCGCTGCGCGCCAATTGCGCGCCCTTGCCCGGCTGCATTTCTATGCAATGCACGGTGCTGCCCATAGGAATGTTGCGGATCGGCAGGCAGTTGCCCGGCTTGATCGGTGCATCCGGGCCGGACATGACCTCGGAACCCGCCGCCACGCCCTTGGGGGCGATGATATAACGGCGCTCGCCGTCTGCGTATAACACCAGGGCGATATGGGCGCTGCGGTTAGGATCGTACTCGATGCGCTCGACATGGCCGGGGATGCCGTCCTTGTCTCTCTTGAAATCAATGACGCGGTAGTAGCGCTTGTGACCGCCGCCCTGGTGGCGAACCGTCACCCGTCCGTGATGGTTGCGACCCGACCCGCGGATCTGCTTTTCCAGCAGCGGCTCGTGCGGCTCGCCCTTGTGCAGACCAGGCGTCACCACCTTGACGACGAAGCGCCGTCCGGCCGATGTGGGTTTTGTTTTAACCAATGCCATAATGGTAGCTCCTCTACTTCCCGCCGGTGAAATCAATATCAAAGCCCGGCTTCAGGCTCACATACGCCTTTTTCCAGTCGGAGCGGCGGCCGCCACGGCGGCCGGCGCGCTTGACCTTGCCTTTCAGATTGGCGGTCCGCACGGCGGCGACCTGAACATTGAACATGAGCTCTACGGCGCCCTTGATCTCGCCCTTGTCGGCATCGGGCCGCACGCGGAATACAAACTGCTTGTTGCGTTCAGCCACTGTGGTGCTCTTTTCAGAGATGTGGGGCGCGAGCAATACGGTCATCAGGCGTTCCTGATTCATTTGAGCACCTCTTCCAGCTTTTGCAGCGCGGGCACGGTGACCAGCACCTTCTCGAATCCCACCAGGCTCACCGGATCCACCGCGCTGACCTCACGCACCTCTACATGGTGCAGGTTGCGCGCGGAGAGGCGCAGCTTGTCATCGAGTTGGTCGGTAATCACCAGCACGTCGTTCAATCCCAAGCCATTGAGCTTCGCGGCCAACGCCTTGGTGCTGACCTCATCCACCGGGAACTCTTTGACCACCACCAGACGTTCCTGGCGCACCAGTTCCGAAAAGATCGAACGCAGCGCCGCGCGGTACATCTTTTTATTGACCTTTCCGGAGTAATCGCCCAGCACCGCCGCGAACACCTTGCCGCCGCCGCGCCACAACGGACTCCGCGACGTACCGGCACGGGCCCGCCCTGAGCCTTTCTGCTTCCAGGGCTTCTTGCCGCCGCCCCTGACCTGAGCACGGGTCTTTTGGGCATGGGTGCCGGCGCGCGCGGCGGACAGATAGGAGGTCACCACTTGGTGTACCAGGCTTTCGTTGTAGGGGCAGGCAAAGCTCGCATCATCCACCTGCATGACGCCGGCCTTATTGTTGCCCATCGGTGTCAGATTCAGTTCCATAATAATTCCCTAGGAGGCCGCAGCCGCCGCCTTGATCGCCGGGTGTACGATGACGTCGCCGCCCTCCGGCCCCGGCACCGCCCCGCGGATCAGCAACAGATTGCGCGCGGCGTCCACGCGCACCACTTCCAGGCTTTGCACGGTACGGCGTTTGTTACCCAAATGTCCGGCCATTTTCTTGCCCTTGAACACACGTCCCGGCGTTTGACGCTGACCGATAGAACCCGGCGCACGGTGCGACAGCGAGTTACCGTGGGTGGCGTCACCCATCGTAAAGTGATGACGCTTGATCGTTCCGGCGAAACCTTTACCCATGGTAGTCCCCGCCACATCCACCTTTTGGCCGGGCTTGAAGATATCTACCTTGAGCTCGGCGCCCACGGCGAAATCATCGCCCTCACCGTCGGCCAGGCGGAATTCCCACAAACCGCGTCCCGCGCCGACACCCGCCTTGGCGAAATGCCCGGCGGCGGGTTTGGTCACCCGCGAGGCACGCCGCGTACCCAGGGTTATCTGGATGGCGCGATAACCGTCGTTGTCCACCGTCTTGACCTGGCTGATGCGGTTGGGCTCCACCTCGATCACGGTGACCGGGATGGAGACACCCTCGTCGGTAAAGACGCGTGTCATTCCGGCTTTGCGGCCTACTAATCCTATTGCCATGTTGCGTTCTCTTTGTAATCCACTTGTAGGGCCGAATTCATTCGGCCATCGCTGCGTGCGAATGAATTCGCACCTACTAACTTACCTTAATCTGTACATCCACGCCCGCGGCCAGATCCAGCTTCATCAAGGCGTCCACCGTCTTGTCGGTCGGGTCCACGATGTCCATCAGCCGCTTGTGGGTGCGGATCTCGTACTGGTCGCGCGCGTCCTTGTCCACATGCGGCGAGGTCAGCACGGTAAACCGCTCTATTTTAGTCGGCAGCGGGATAGGACCCCGCACCTGAGCACCGGTGCGCCGCGCAGTCTCCACGATCTCGCGCGCCGACTGATCTATCAGGCGGTGATCGAAGGCCTTCAAACGTATCCGTATTCTTTGGTTGGTCATATAAAGTCCTTAAAAACAGATACAAGATACAAGTTTCAAGATACAAGTAATAACAAAGAGACAAGGGGTTTACTTGTATCTTGTATCTTTTCCCTTGTATCTATTATTCAATAATCTTCGAGACCACACCCGCGCCAACGGTCCTGCCGCCTTCACGAATGGCGAATCTTAAGCCTTCCTCCATCGCGATCGGGGCGATCAGGGAGACGGTCATCTTGACGTTGTCGCCGGGCATGATCATTTCGATGCCCGGCGGCAGGTCGCAGGCGCCGGTGACGTCGGTGGTTCTAAAGTAAAACTGGGGCCGGTAGCCGTTGAAGAAGGGGGTGTGTCTGCCGCCTTCTTCTTTGGACAGGACGTAGACTTCGGCCTCAAACTGGGTGTGCGGTTTGATGCTGCCGGGTTTGCAGAGGACCTGGCCGCGCTCGACTTCTTCGCGCTTGGTGCCTCTCAGCAGTACGCCGACGTTGTCGCCGGCCTGGCCTTGGTCCAGGAGCTTACGGAACATTTCGACGCCGGTGCAGGTGGTCTTTTGGTTGGGCTTGATGCCGACGATTTCGATTTCATCGCCGACTTTGACGATGCCGCGCTCGATTCGGCCCGTTACGACGGTGCCTCGGCCGGAGATGGAGAAGACGTCTTCGACGGGCATGAGGAAGGCGCCGTCTATGGGGCGCTCGGGCTGGGGGATGTAGTCGTCGAGGGCTTCAACCAGTTTGATGACGGCGGGGACGCCGATCTCGCTTTGGTCGCCTTCGAGGGCCTTGAGGGCGGAGCCCCGGATGATGGGGGTGTCGTCGCCGGGGAATTGGTAGAGGTTGAGGAGTTCTCTGACTTCCATTTCGACCAGTTCGAGGAGTTCGGCATCATCCACCATGTCGGCCTTGTTGAGGAACACGACGATGTAGGGGACGCCGACCTGGCGGGCCAAGAGGATGTGTTCGCGGGTCTGGGGCATGGGGCCGTCGGCGGCACTGACGACCAGGATGGCGCCGTCCATCTGGGCGGCGCCGGTGATCATGTTTTTGACATAATCGGCGTGGCCGGGGCAGTCGACGTGGGCGTAGTGGCGCTTGGCGCTTTGGTATTCGACGTGGGCGGTGGCGATGGTGATGCCGCGCGCGCGCTCTTCGGGGGCGGCGTCGATCTGGTCGTAGGCTTTGTATTCACCGCCGTGCAGCCCTGCCATGACTTTGGTCAAGGCCGCCGTCAGGGTGGTCTTGCCATGGTCTACGTGGCCGATGGTGCCTACGTTTAAATGCGGCTTGGTCCGCTCAAATTTTGCCTTGGACA